>JBDSEC010000317.1:0-2571 GCA_039920205.1 Pyrinomonadaceae bacterium | reverse complement strand
GGTCGTAATATCGGCGCTCGCCGATCCGAAAGCAAATACCGCACCCATGACCGAGGCCCCGGTGATAAGTCCCAAATTGCGCGATAGATTTAGCAGACCGGAAATGACGCCGCGGTGTTCGGCGCGGATATCGGTCATTATTGCGGTATTGTTGGCCGCCTGGAACATCGCATAGCTGGCGGTTGTAACGGCGATGGGGACCAGATAACCCGCGACCCCGAATCCCGAGGGAATTAGCGACAGAAAGGTAGCGCCGATCGCGATCCCGGAAAGCCCAATGATGGTCATGCGTCCGGCGCCCAAGCGATCGACCAGGCGGCCAGCCGGCACCCCGGTTAGTGCGGCGACCAGGGGACCAACCGACAAAGCGAGCCCGACCAACGCCGTTTTCATTCCCAGACCACGCGAAAGATAGAACGGCCCGACCACCAGGGTGGCCATTAGCACCGTCGTGACCAACGTACTCACGGCGAGTCCATGGCTCAAAACGGGATCGCGAAACATCGACAATTGGACCAGCGGCCGGGCGGATCGCGCCTCGATCAGAACAAACAACCCGACGCCCAACCCCGCCGAAAGCAAGAGTGTCAGATTCAGCAGACCGAAATGGCCACGTCCCAGGGTCAAGGCCAGCGCATAGGCGGCCAATGTCACGGCCAAAAGGAGCGTCCCTAAATGGTCGAAACGGACGCCACCCTCCGTCACCTCCACGTGCTTATCAATGGGCAGGTAACAATAAGCGAGAAAACCATTCACTATTCCGACTGGAACGTTTACGAGAAAGATCATTCGCCAACTGGATCCGGCGATCAACAACCCGCCCAGCGATGGACCCAGCGTAGTCCCGACCGCCGACATAGTGCCAAGCAGCCCCATTGCGGCGCCGGTTCGTTCCTTCGGGATCGTTTCGCCAACCATTGCCACGGTCAGAGCCAGCATAACCGCCGCGCCCAAACCCTGTGCCGCTCGGGCGGCGATCAGCAGCCAAAGCTCGGGCGCAACACCGCACAACAGCGAGGCCACGGTGAATAGACCAATACCGGCCAGCAACAATCGGCGCCGGCCGACGATGTCGCCCAGTCGTCCGACGCTGACGATCACGGTGGTTACCGCGAGTAGATAGGCGAGGACGATCCACTGGACTTGCTGAAAGGAAGCGCCGAAGGCGTGCGCCAATGACGGTAATCCCGCATTGGCGATGCTGGTGTCGAGTGACGGCATCAGCATGGTCAAGGAAAGGCTGGCCAATCCCCAACGCACCGAATGTGAGTTTGCCGGTCTAGTTCCAGCGTCGTTTTCGTTGTTTGTCTTTATCATGATGTGCACTATAAGCAGTTTCGATATCTAGCGGAAGACGCACCATCTGCACTTCATTAGTGCATATGACGCTAGCTCTTGATATCATCAGCGCATGGGAAAGCCGGATCTTAATCTACTGTTCACGCTTAATGCGGTGCTCGAGGAAGGCAGTGTCGTACGGGCCGCCCGGCGTTTGCGACTTAGCCCTTCGGCGATGAGCCGGTCACTGGCACGATTGCGCGAGACAACGGGCGATCCCCTGTTGGTGCGCGCGGGGCGCGGACTGATACCCACGCCGCGTGCTCTTGAACTCCGCGAGCGAGTCAGTCAAATCGTGCAAGACGCGGAAGCAACGCTAAGCCCGGCGGAAATGCCCGACCTTAAACAATTGGTGAGAACGTTTACTCTTCGGACCAGTGAGGGTTTTGTTGAGAATTTTGGACCGGCGTTGATCGCACGCGTTGGCGCCGAGGCTCCGGGCGTGCGGCTCTGCTTTCTACAAAAGCTCGACAAAGCGAGCACCGGACTGCGTGAAGGTACCGTCGATCTTGAGACCGGTGTCATCGATGCTGCGACGGGTCCAGAGGTGCGGACGCAGGCACTGTTTCGCGATCGACTGATCGGAGTGGTGAGAAAAAGACATGCCCTGAGTAAAGGCAAGATCACGCCGGCCCTTTATGCGGCCGGTCGGCACGTTGCCGTCTCTCGGTTAGGTCAGGCATTGGGGCCGATCGATGAAGTTCTGAAGCCGTTGGGATTGGTACGCGAGATCGTGACGATCGTCGGTGGCTTTGCGACCGCAGTGGCCCTGGCACGGACCACGGATCTGGTCGCATCGGTCCCAGAACGCCACACGGGAAATTTGCGCGATGGAATGTACAGTTTTCCGATACCCGTAACGGTTCCAGAGTTCACGGTCTCGATGCTCTGGCACCCGCGGATGGATGCCGATCCGGCTCATCGCTGGCTGCGCAGCGTTTTTCTTGATATCGGTCCGGCGAAGGCGAAGACCAATAAGAGTGACAGCGGCTCGCGTCTCTCAACTTAAAAATAGCGCGCATCAGTTCAGAGTTACGCCTTTCAGGCGTGATAGCGCTTCCCGACGTTCATCCTACAAATAACATGCAACGGTTTAGAGTTGCGCCTTTCAGGCGTAATGGCGCGGCCCTACATTCGACTTACAAGTAACGCGCGACAGTTATGGTCGCAACAATGAACCGTTGCGCATTACTTTCACCATGACCCGCCGAAACATCATCACGCCTGAAAGGC
>JBDSEC010000316.1:0-3407 GCA_039920205.1 Pyrinomonadaceae bacterium | reverse complement strand
CGTTGTTGATCTTGTGCGAACCGGTGTGCGAGAGGTCTTCGCGTTTCAGATAGATGCGCGCGCCGCCCGCCAACTCGGTCAACCGCGCGGCAAAAAATAGAGGTGTCGGGCGCCCGGAAAAGTCTTTTAGCAGAGCCGCGAATTCGGCTTGGAAACCCGGATCGTCCCGCGCCGTCAAATACCCATCGGTCAACTCTTCCAACGGCGCCATGAGTGTCTCGGGCACAAAGCGCCCACCGTAAGGTCCAAAGTGCCCACCCGCGTCTGGTTGTTCAACTACATCTCGCTCCATTGGGGATTAGATTAACGCAAATCGGCCAGCGAACCAATTTAGGGGCTTTATCGCAAGCATTTGAGTCATTGGATCAATTGTCAGAGGTGAAAATGGTCGACCCTAGCTCCGTCAGGAGCGAAATGTTTATAGTTACGCGGCCAATTTTAAGGAGGTTAAAGCTCCGTCAGGAGCGAAATGTATAACGAAGCTAACATTTCGCTCCTGACGGAGCTTTTTCTCCAAATTTAGTCTTTAATTCTATATATATTCCGCTCCTGACGGAGCTTTGGAAGTCAGTTTCAATCCGCCAAAACGACCGGGCGATCGGCATCTGGATGCCACATAACCGTCACACGCAGATCGAACGTCGCCTGGATGATTTCGACCGTCAGGATTAGTTCGGGAATGCCCTCGGCCACAACCCGACCGGCCTTAAGCATCACGATCCGGTCGGCGTATTGTGCAGCTAAGTTTAGGTCGTGGAGAACCACAAATACACCCACCCCCTCACCGGAAAACCTGCGAACGACCCGCAACGCGCTGTGCTGATGCGCTATGTCCAAGCTCGTAGTCGGCTCATCCAACAGCAAATAGCGCGTCGCCGAACCAGCTGCTTCCCAGACCTGGGCCAGCATGCGGGCCAAATGAACTCGCTGGCGTTCACCGCCAGATAAAGTCGGATACAACCGTTCGCGCAACTGATCGGCTTCGACGGCGGCTAAGGCCTCCGCCGCGATCCGGTGGTCGTTCGCGGTTTCGGACCCACGCACATGCGGCGTGCGGCCCATTAGGACCACCTCTTGCACCGTGAACGGAAAATTTAGTGACGAATCTTGCGGCAACACCGCCCGAACCCTAGCTCGGTCCAAAGTGGTCCATTCCGAAAGCGGGCGGCCACTCATCAACACGACTCCGCTAGCCGGTTCCAGATCGCCCGTCAGGATCTTTCGTAGCGTTGACTTCCCGGCGCCGTTCGGCCCGATGATGGCCACGACTTCACCCGGAGCAACTCTAATTGAGACGTCGGTTAACAGTGCTTGTGAACCGATCTGATAGGTGATCTTGCGCGCTTCGATCAATGGACGATCCTCCATTTCCGGTCACGCAGCAGTAGCCAAAGAAAGAACGGCGCACCCACGATCGCGGTCAAAATGCCGATCGGCAACTCCGCAGGAGCAACGATCGTGCGCGCGATCAGATCGGCGAGTAAAAGAAGACTGGCACCCAACAAAGACGACGCCGGTAGCAATCGCCGGTGGTCCGGTCCCATCAACAAGCGCAACAGATGCGGGACAACCAATCCGACAAACGCGATCAGTCCGGTGACCGCTACGGCTGCGCCCACCGCTAACGCGACAAAGATCACGGTCAGGCGCTTTACCTGCTCGATCCGGATGCCCAGATGACCCGCCTCGGCCTCACCCAACAGCAATGCATTTAATGCGCGGGAAAGAAACGGCAAGGCAAACACTGGAACCAAAATAAACGGTGCGGCGATGGCGACCGAGGTCCAACTAGCGCCGCCCAGACTGCCCAAGCGCCAAAACGTGATGCTGCGAATTTGAGTGTCGGTCGCATAGAAGGTCATCAGTCCCGAAAAAGCCTGAGCCAACGCATTGATCGCGATCCCCGCTAGTAGCATCGTGGCCACCGCCGACTGCCCCCCGATCGTTGACAACCGATAAACCAACATCGTGGTAACGATCCCACCTACAAAAGCGGCGGCGGGAAACGATAAAAGGCCCACCATTGGTGGCAGGGTCAGGTGGATCAGATCGCCGACAATAATGACAAACGTTGCGGCCAATGCGGCGCCGCTCGAGATGCCGATCAGACTAGGATCCGCTAAGGGATTCCGAAACAAACCCTGCATCGCCGCGCCCGAAATGCCCAGGCCCGCGCCTACCAATAGCCCTAAGATCACCCGGGGCAAACGTATGTCAAGCAGAGTGGCTTCTTGCTGAACGGTGAAGGCAAACGGCAGATTCAAGCCGATGCGCCGGCCTAGAATGGCGAGGCACTGCGCGACCGAGATCTCGACTGCCCCCTTGTCAAGGGAAATGAGGAAGACGGCGATCAGCAGGATGATAAGTCCGAATATGACCAGTCGCGCGCGCCTGGCTCCGGTTGTTGGCGTGATGCCTGAAACTGTGCTCGTTGGGGATGACATTCGGCTGGATAAATTTGGGTTTACGGCTTCAGATCGGGATGAAGTTTGAACGCTAGTTCCTTTACCGCCTTACCCACGCCGGGACCGAAGCCTTGGAAATACATATCGCTGACCGCAATGAAACGGCGATTCTTTCCGGCCGGGGTCAACGAGACGCCGGGGAATTTGATCACGCCGTCCGCGCCGCCACTGCGCTCGAACGAACGCTCGGTCATCAATATCACGTCGGGCGCGGCCGCGACCACGGCTTCATCGGTCAGGGGCTTGAAGCCTTCGAATTGCGTGATCGGGTTGATGCCCCCGGCCAAGGTGATCATCGTATCGATGGTGGTTTTTGTGCCCGACATGGTCGCGTTCGGCATATTAGGACCACGTCCGCAGAAGATGACCCTAGGTTTATCTTTTGCGCGGCTCAACACGTCGTTGGCTTCCTTCAGATCGCGGTCGATCCCCTGCACCAGTTCGTCACCTTTGGCGCCCGCCCCGATAACTTTCGCCAAGGTACGGATCTTCTCTTTGACGGTATCGATGGAATAAGTGGCAGGCAGGGTCAACACCATTATGCCGGCGGCATTCAGTTGCGCACCAAGTTCGGCCGGCCCCGCATCGGCATTGACCACGACCAAGTTTGGATTCAGCGAGATGATCCCTTCGACCGACAAAGCAATGACAGAAGATGCTGAGTGCTATTTCCGAACCCTTGAAATTCGCCTATTTGAGACGGTGGAGAGCGCCCGGTTGGCGAGTCTTTTCTACCTCCCGTTGGACGATGATTCGGGGAAGAAAAGCAGTCTGGCCAGGCTTCACCATTTCTCAAAAACTCTCCTCGATGCTGTCACGACCGTCATTGAAGCGAAGAAGAAGTCGGCGCACACCGCGTTGATGCGCGACAAGCGCCGGCTCCGCCAAGGAAACGGCGCATCGTCAAACGGGGACTCAGCGCCGTGAGCCCGGCAAAAGCCA
>JBDSEC010000315.1:0-3655 GCA_039920205.1 Pyrinomonadaceae bacterium | reverse complement strand
CGGCTGGTAGCCGCAGCAGGCTCTTGGGTGTCATGACGACCAACGGCCGGCGCGTGGTCTGTTTTACCTGTCGCCGCAACAGATGGAAATACTGCGCGGGCGTGGTTGGGTAACAGACCTGCAAATTATTCTCGGCACAAAGCTGCAGGTATCGTTCCAGCCGTGCACTAGAATGCTCCGGTCCTTGCCCCTCGTAACCGTGGGGCAGCAGCATGACCAGTCGCGAAAATTGTTTCCACTTGTCTTCCGAGGCCGCGATGTACTGATCGATGATCACCTGCGCGCCGTTGCCGAAATCGCCGAACTGCGCCTCCCACAGCACCAGGGCATCCGGAAAATTGACCGAGTAACCGTACTCGAACCCAAGCACACCCTGTTCGGATAACGAACTATCGTAAACGTTAAAGACCGCGCCCGGACGATGTTGGCTTTTCAATTCCGCCAGCGGCGTCCACGACTTTCCGGTCTGTGTGTCGTACATGACGGCATGGCGTTGACTAAAAGTACCGCGGCCCGAATCCTGGCCGCTCAACCGAACCGTGGTCCCTTCCAACACTAGGGATCCGTAAGCCAACGCCTCGGCAAACGCCCAATCCATCGGCAAGTCGCCATCGCCCATCTTGGCGCGTTTAGCCAACTGACCGACCATCTTGGGGTTGATGTGAAATCCATCGGGCACCAAGGATATCTTCTGTGCGATCTGACGCACCACCTCGCGGTCAATGGAAAGATCCCAAATGGTCGAACCGTCTTCATCGGGTGTGGGGATCTCCAACACCGCCTTGGCAGGTTTATCGGAAACGATCTTTTTCGCCACGGCCAGGATCTCTTCGAAATGCGCCACCCGATCGGCCGTCATCTGCTGATGCTGCTCTTCGGTGATAACGCCTTCGCGGATCAACTTATTCGCATACAAAGACCGCACACCCGGATGCGCTTTTACTCGTTGGTACATCAGCGGTTGGGTGTAGCTCGGTTCGTCGCCTTCGTTGTGTCCTAACTTGCGGAACCCAACAATGTCCAAGCAGACATCCTTGTTAAAATCTTGACGGTAATCCAGCGCGATCTGCAACACCCGGTAGGCGGCCTCGGGATCGTCGCCGTTCACGTGAAAGATCGGCAACTGCGTCATCCGTGCGATATCCGTCGAGTAAATACTGGAGCGGCCGGCTTCGGCCGAGGTGGTAAACCCAATCTGATTATTGATCACGATATGGATCGTGCCACCGGTGCGGTATCCCTTAAGGTCCGCCAATTGCAGCGTCTCCATCACAATTCCCTGCCCCGCGAACGCCGCGTCGCCATGAAGCAACACCGGGAGTTCAAGGTCAATGGCCTCTTCGCGTGGTACATCTTGGTCCTGTTGCAACAGATCCTGATTAGCGCGAACCATGCCTTCGACCACAGGATCGACAAACTCCAAGTGGCTCGGGTTGGGTGACAAGGTAATGCCGACGGTCTTGCCGCCGACCGTCACGTGTTCGCCATGCGCGCCCTGGTGGTACTTAACGTCCCCTTCGTCGGCCGGAAAGCTCGGGTGGGCGGTACCCTCGAACGACGTAAAGATGCGTTCCGCAAAGTTCCCGACGATGTTCGCCAACACATTTAGACGACCGCGGTGGGCCATGCCTAACGTGATATTGGTTACGCCACGGGTCCCGGCGCCTTCGGCCAATTGGTCCAGAACTGGAATGATGGTTTCGCAGCCTTCCAAGGAAAAGCGTTTTTGGCCCAAATATTTCGTGTGCAGGAACTTTTCGAACTGCTCGGCTTCGATCAATTTGGCCAGCAAACGCACCTTGATCGCGTCTGGAACCGGTTGTGGATTAACGAACTGCGTATAGATCTGTTCGCGCAGCCAGACCTTCTCTTCCTTGTTCTGGATATGGCGGTACTCGATACCCACGCGACCGGCGTAGGCCCGATGCAAGACCCCCAAGATCTCGCGCAAGGTCATGCTGTCTTTCTTGGCCAGACCGCCGGTAATAAATTCGCGGTCCAGATCCCAGATCGTCAACCCGTAGGTTTCAATATCTAGCTCCGGGTGATGATGCACCGGCATGGCATGCAGCGGGTCAATGTCCGCGATCAAATGACCGCGCACGCGATAGGCATTGATCAACTCCAACACGCGGGCCTGTTTGATCGTCTGCTCGCGCGTGCGATCGACGCCCATCAGACCCGGGTTGCGGTCCAACGCCCAACGCATCGGCGGATAGGTCACACCCAGGTCGATGAATAACTGGTCGTAAAAGCGGTGCTCGCCCAACAACAATAGGTGAACCTTCGCCAATAGCGATCCGGATTCGGCTCCTTGAATGATGCGGTGGTCGTACGTACTGCTGATCGTGAGCGTTTTGCTGACGCCCAGTTGCGAAAGCGCGTCGGGCGTCATCGCCTGAAATTCGGCGGGATATTCGATCGCGCCGGTGGCGATTATAATGCTCTGCCCGGCCATCAATCGCGGCGCCGAGGATACGGTTCCGAGCGTACCGGGATTGGTCAGCGATATGGTTGTTTCTTGGAAATCCGGGACCGTTAATTTGCCGGAGCGCGCTTTAACCACCACATCTTCGTAGGCCGCCATGAACTGATTAAAGTTCATCTTGTCCGCGCCCTTGATGTTCGGGACCAATAGCGTGCGCGAGCCGTCCTTTTTCTGCATGTCGATCGCCAACCCTACGTTGACGCTGTCATGATGCAGCCGCATGGGAACGCCGTCGCGAAGCTCGTATCCATCATTCAATTGCGGAAATTCGCGCAGTGCGACCACCAACGCCCAGGCGATCAAGTGGGTATATGACGCCTTGCGCGTGGAATCCAATTTGAAGAATTCATTGATCAGCCGCCGATTCTCTTCCAGTAACTTGACCGGGATGACCCGCGTCGAGGTGGCGGTGGGAACGCCCAAGCTGGTCTCCATGTTTTCGACGATCTTGCGCGCGCCGCCGATGATAGGTTTGGCCTCGACCGTGGAAACGGGCGCGGCGGGTGTCGGCTTGGCCGGGGCCGCCGCGGTCCTCACTTCGGAGATCCCACCGTTGGTGGCTGCGGGCGCTGCGGGCTGCGCCGCCCGCGCGGCCGTTGCGGAAGAACCGTTGGCATCGCCGTTACCGCTCAACATTTCGGTAAAATAAGTACGCCACGATTCGTCGACCAGTGACGGATCGCTTTGGAAACGGCCTAACAGCCCTTCGACATAGGAAGCGTTAGCGCCGAAGTTTTCGGCAATAAACTCGGAAATATTTGATTGGTTCACTGGTTCACTCATGATCTAGATATCCGTTGAGACACGGATCCGGCCATATACATAATCGTTGGGGCGATAGAATTTACAATACATTAGGTTATCATTTTCCGGGCAATATTGCATACGACGATAAGGGGCCAGATCGACCGAACATTACCTGGATGGATGGGTCAATGGCGAGCGCGTTATGAAATAAAAAAACGATTTGGCGTAACCGGTCCGCCAACTTGTTTGGGGGGCTCTGCCGCTCAATGCGCGGAATGGCTTTGCCATTCAGGATCGGTTTTCCAAACCTGAGCGGCTACGCCGCAAGAAGTGCAACGGTATGCTTGGGACACTTTCTGAGGGGTGGAAAGCCTGGGCAAGAATTCTTACAGAACGCCCGAATTCACGCCGCCTCTCCCC
>JBDSEC010000314.1:0-5710 GCA_039920205.1 Pyrinomonadaceae bacterium | reverse complement strand
TTTATACATGTCGGCGAACATGTTTGATTGTTTGAATGCAAGTTGTTCCAGCGCCACCTATCAAGAAGTTCGTGCTTATGGATTGAACATACAAGATCTTATTAGTGGCGCGACTTTGCGGAGTATTGTGGTTGACACTAATTCCACGGCTCGCTTCACCTTGCTCCCGAGCAACTTTCGCGGTACGGCTCCACCGGCCGGCCGGCCTAACTATTTTGTTGGGGAATCCAGCACCCTCTTCGCCTGGGAAGTCTTCAGGTTCCATGTGGATTATGTCACGCCGGCCAGTTCAACCTTTACCGGACCGACCAACGTAGCGCAGGCCAGCTACGTTACGGCAGCGACTACCGTGCCCGAGCCGGCTCCGGGAAACGCAACTGACACCTTGGCCGAACGGATGATGATGCAGAACCAGTATCGAATAATCGGCGGGGTGGAATCGCTTTGGGTCAATCACACCGTTGGAACCGCGGCCGCGGCAACTCCCACTGGAATTCAGTGGGGTCAGATCAACGTCACCGGGAACGTGGTTAATACGACGCCCGTACAGCAGCAGATATTCAATAATGGCGCCGATGGGCTTAACCGGTTCATGGGCGCGATCGCGGTTGATCGCGTGGGTAATATGGCAATCGGTTACACCGCGTCAAGCGCTGCTGTTGCCCCGGATATTCGTTACGCTGGCCGGCTTTCCACCGATCCATTGAATACCCTGCCCCAAACTGAAGTGACTATGCTGCCGTCGGTCACCCGCAGCGTGCAAACCGGCACATGTGGCGGTATTTGTACCCGGTGGGGTGATTATAGTGCGATGTCTATCGACCCGGTGGATGAGTGTACCTTCTGGTATACGCACCACTTCTTCCCCGTGCAGGGGACGAATTGGGTCACGCGCATTGGTTCGTTCAAATTTCCTTCTTGTGTCCCAACCGCGGCGCCCGTCGCTATTTCGGGCCGGGTGTTGCGCCCGGACGGTGAGGGATTGTCGGGGGTTACTATTACGTTGAACGAAGGAATCGGCCAACGCATGACGGTCACCAACACAAAGGGTGCGTATGTGTTCGAGAACGTCCCGGTCGGAACTTTCTGCGTGCTGACGGCGACGCGCAAAGGATATGTATTCAACCCGGAAAATATTTCCTTTGAAGCATTTTCCAATGCAGAGGGTACGTTCAACGGTACGCCGACCGTCCGGGAGATCAACCCCGGCCGGCCCTTTCGATAACTACCGGTTTCGAGAAAGTTGACGCGACTGATGCCCGCGCTTCCGTTTGGAAGTGCGGGCATCAGATTTTGTCGGACGACGAACGCCAGTACCAACTGAAGCTTGCTCGAATATTGCTACGGCTTTGCCATTGCCACCGGCATCGAAAATATCTTGTCGTCGACCGGCACGTTGGTTTTGATCTCGGTGAATTTGCGCGTCCAGCTATTACGCGGGTCGACCAAGGATAGCCGGATCGAAAACGGCATTTTCACCCCACTGACCTCACGATAGTCTTCATAATCGATCTGGTTGGGAATCCACCCGATAAGGCTGCGGTCCAGGGTGATCTCGCGCACCAACAATCCGGTTTCGGCGTCGAAGAAGAGCCGCACCCGACGGTCTTCCGAGACCGTGCCCGCGACGACCAACACCGCGCGGCCATTGATGGTGTCTTTTCCGACGGCGCGAACCGCGGAAAAGCGCGCTCGCAACGTTAATGGCCAGTTGAACTCATTCAAACGCTTATACCAACGGAGCGGTTCGCCCAGCATCTCGCCCTGACCGCGTGGCCCTTTGGCCCAGCCCATCGTCCCGTCGAACCCGCGCGTCAACGATCCCTGCGGAAGCGCTACCGTCTCGACGGCTTTGTTAGGCGGCGCTTGGGTGATCTCAAGGTTGACCGCTTTGCCGTCACGTTCGGTTTGCGTGCCCTTAAAGCTGCGTGACTTGGCCTGCTCTAACGCCGCTTTGCCGCCGACGGCCTGAATGAATTTCTCGAAATACCCCTCGGCCGGATCCGCGGGCCGGGCTCTAGGACCGGCAGGCCCCCGCGGCCCTTCCGGACCAGCAGGCGTATCGGCGGCCAGAGTTTGCGGCAACGGCACCATCCCGTTGGTGTGTTCGTGGCCTTGATGGCACGTAAAACAAGAGACGCGCGGTTGGCCGTCAAAACTATTCTTGTTCAGGTCGATGACCATCTGGATCATCTTGCGTGCGGTGCCTTTCTCACGTTTCTCGTCCTTGTCGAATTCCCAATTACCGTCGGTTTGCGCATGACAAAAAGCACAGTTAACCCCCAGCGAAGCGCTCATGAAATTCATCGCGGTCGTGACCTGGCTGGCCGGCATACCGTTCAGCACTTTTATGTTCTTGAACTGTTGTTCGGCGGTCTTTTCCGCTTGTGCTGCCGTCGTCACCGTTTGGGTCTGAGCTAGCGAAGGCGTGGTTAGCCAAGCGGACGCGTTGGACAAGAATAGCCCGGCAAAACCTAACAAAAGCGCACATTTAACACGCGAAATCAACTTTGGACGAACCATCTAAGATCTCCTTCAAAAAAGCCAAAGATATTAAGGGGGGAGTACCGGGGTCCGGTCTGCGGACGATACTACGGAACGCGGGGCGGGGACAAGCGGGAGAAGGGGAGAAGGGGTGATGGGGATTGGATATCGACACCCGACACCTGACACCTGACACTCGGCACCCGACCGCCCCGGCAAAAGCTCCGGCAACTATCGTCGAGCAGGTATTGGCCGAGATCAATCTGGCCCGGGCCGCGTTCACAGGTTGAATAATTTCAATGATGTGTTTACCGTTATCGGCGTAGCGGTGGAACGTCAGCCGACCTTGGCCGTAACTTGCGTTATCACTTTCGCCGAGCGGTACACTCAACGTTCCACGGCCGGTAGAACCGGAGCGGCCCGGAAGTTCTAGTGCCGGAGATCGCGGATATTCCAACCTTCGGTCAAAATAGACAACTTCATCTTCGGGAAGTTTCTAAAATAAGTTTTGAGAGGTAAAGCGCAATATGTATGCCCGAATGCTGAGCCGTGCGGCTGGATTAGCTGTCATCATTGTTGGATCTTGTTTGGCAATTGGTGCGCAAGGCACGCGTGGCCCCGGCAAGGTGGGACCATTGGGAGTGTCGTCAACTTCGGCGCCTGGCGTTCCAAATCCGGCGGATATTCTGACCGAGATCAACCTCGCAAGGGCCAATCCGGCCAAGTACGCTGCCTACCTCGAAACAATGAAGAAACAGTTTCACGGTAGCACCTATCAACGGCCCGGCCGGCCTGGTCTAACAACCAATGAAGGCGTCGCCGCGGTTGACGAAGCCATCCGCTTTCTTAAGAGTGCTAAGCCGTTGCCCGCACTAAAGCTGTCTGCTGGAATGAGCCGCGGCGCGAATGATCAGGCGACGGATATGGTCCGCAACCAGGTCACGGGACATAAAGGGTCGGATGGAAGCCTTCCCGAGGACCGATGCACCCGCTACGGTCGATTGACGGGATCGCAAGCGGTCGGTGAAAATATTGCTTACGAGGGACTGACTGCCCGTGAAGTTGTTGAAGGTTATATCGTCGACGACGGCACGGCGAATCGCGGCCACCGGCGGAATGTGTTTAGCGCCACCTACAAGTTTATCGGCGTAGGTGTGGGCCAGTCCGGAAATGCCGAACCGATCTACGTTGTTATGTTCGCCGAAGGGTTTACCGAGAAGGGCCCCGCGCCCGGAAAGGGTAGATCGGCGGTGGGTCCGAAGTTCCGTCACGGCAGTGCGAAAAGCACTGGCGTGGTTTTGCGCCGCTTGAAATCGAACAGTGACGGTTGCTGCAGATTCACCGCGCTCCTTTGTTTAGCTTCAACCTGTACCAACAATCGCGAGACCTCCTCCGCCTCGACCGCCTTGCCATTGATCACCGCGGTCAGTTGGCCGGTCTTCATTGCTTGAACCAATGCGGGTACGCGGCGCTCGCCATACTCGAGCCACTCGCTGCTCAGCAGTTGCTTGTCTTTATTTCCATTTGCCAGGAGTTTAGCCACACCTTCCTGCACCAAGGCATAGGTCAAGAGCCCATGTTCCAATTGGCCCAGTTCTAGCGCGATATTGTCGGCCTGCGCGGCCGACAAAATTTTCATGTCTTTGTCATAAGCCAGTTGTCCCAATCCGCGGCTGCCCATCGGACCCGGTTTGAAGCCGTCACCTTGAACGGCTTGCGACGAATAACAAGCGTCGATCACCAAGATCATTTCGGCGGCGGTGACATCTTGCATCCACAGTGCCAGTTCATCCGACGAGATCAGATGCGCTAACGTCGCCGTATTCAAACCCGTTGGTCCGATTCCGTTATCGTACGGAACTAGATAAAAGATCCCCGACCGGTCGGTGTAGCCATGTCCGGAATAAGTAATGATCAAAGTATCTTCGGGTTCGACGGCCGCGAGTCTTTCGCGATTCGGAATCTGGGCCAAAACCTCCAGAGGTACTTCTTCTTTATGTCCCGCCAAAAGCGAAATGACGCCTTTGATCACGGCTTTTCGGGCAGAGGTCTCATGGGGTTGTTTATCGGCCCCGTAATCCGCGATCAATGGAATCTGTATCACGTCCGCATATTTCGTTTGGTCGCCGCGAAGTCTCGCTCCGAGGATCTCTTGCATCTTAACGGCATCGTTTGCGGCAAAGCGTAGATCGTATTTCGGGTTCTCGGACGCATTGACGCCAATCGTGATCAAGAACGCGCGACCTTTGCGTGGTGAATTTATGACGGCGGCGGGCAGGTTGAATTTGGCGGGTTCAGAGGTGGCACTTTTTACGCGGTCCGAGTTGAACGCGTAGGCGGTGAAGTCAACTTCAGGACGGCCATCGCGCGGAAGCTTAAGGTTCTGGAAAGTGTAACGAAGTTTGCCGGGAGCCACTAGCTTTACCCGGTCCGAATGAACGGTGTACAGATCGTTGGCCGTGCGCCACGCTTTGTCTTCGGAGGTGTCGATCAGCTTACCCGACGCCCGCGTTTCCGCGACCAATCGCGGCGCATCCGCGATATACACCGCGAGTCTGTCCTTGGGCGTAGCGACACCAACCAGTTGGTCATCCCGGAACAGGCGCAAATCGAACGCACCCGATGACGAAGGTGTTTTGATGCCGCCAACGTCGATCGTTTCGGTCACGTTCTCGACCTCGACAACGACGTCGACCAGATCGGCATCGCTGGCGGATGGCTTTATTTCCTTTATCGCAACGCGCGGTTGCACACGGTTGATATCTGCGATCGCCGGCAACGCGGAAAATTCCCCGGCACAGGTCTTCATCTTGTTGCATTGCAATAACCGGCGCAGCAAACCAGGCTCGTAATATTGACGCATAAAAACTTCGAGCGGCAGCGGTTTCAGCGGCTTTTGCGGCACGACCCAAGCGAGACCTTTGATGCTTTCCAAGTTGTTAGTGTCAAAGTGGCCGGCCGGATCTGTGACGACCCAATTGCCGTCGGCGAAAGAAAATATCCGGCAGATCTCTTTTCCGGAAACCAGGTCCAAAAAGCGTGCCGAGCCGTCGCGCACGGCAACGGTCAAGTAATCACCGTCGGGGGTCAACTTGGCGTCCACGACATCCGGCACCTCGCGCGTTTGTTTGATGATCCGACCGGTGGACGATTCGATCACGGTGAGTAGCTCGTTTGCTCTTCCCGTGACCGTCTCGTCGTCCCCGTCTGCGATAACTAGTCGTTG
>JBDSEC010000313.1:0-4489 GCA_039920205.1 Pyrinomonadaceae bacterium | reverse complement strand
CTTTGTCGGCCGCATACTGATCGATCAATGACCGCATCTTGACGAGGTCATCGTGTAGCACGGTTTCGCGCGCTTTTTGTACGTAGTGCTGATATTGAGGCAAGGCGACGGTGACCAAAATGATGATAATGAACATCACGATCATCAATTCCAGCAACGTAAAACCGCGGGCGGAATTTGTGCATGACTCAGGCCCCCGGCGAAGGCGAAGGCGATCCAAATAATATGCGCTGTACTTCATCTTGCTACCAATCACTATATTTTGTTCCATCTAGCGCCTCACCGTCCGCCTTGGAACGCACGTCAAATACATTCAATTCATCCCAACTGGATGCATCTTTGTCCTGATAGACCGAACGCAGATCCCACTCGGACTCGCCCGTGATGGGATCGACCGGCAACTTACGTAAATAGATCTTCTTCTTTGTCGACAGCGCCGCACCACCATCGGACACATCGGTTGCGTTCACGCCCAACTCGCCCCGGCCGCCGCCGGCACCGTTACCGCGTGGGATCACATTTATGCCGCTGACCAATGTTTCCAAGTCGGGCGGAAAACGATCGGGATTGTCGGACTTGAACGCCTTGCAGTCACTGATCACCACTCGAGAGCGTGGATCGGCGGTACCGGCATTTCCCGGTGCCGCATTCGGCAACTGAGCCTGCGGTCTTGGGCCACCAGCATTTCCTTGCGCGGCGCTGGCCCCATCACATGGACCACCGATAGTGTCCCGGTGAAATTCTTCGATCGCCCGCCGCATATCGCGTAGCGTAGCCCGCAACTCGGCTTCCTTTTGCCGCCGCACCGACAACTTGACCAGCGGCAACACGCCCATCGTCAGGATAGTAAGCACCGCCATGGTGATCACCATTTCCAGCAGGGTAAAACCGCGCTCGGTAGATGAGTTCACCACGCTACCAACCTGCCCAATATCGTGATGTCCAGTTTCCACGGCATTCATTGCATTAAAGCTTCGCACTACTTCAAACTAATGTTACTTCCGTCCGTACCCATCAAATGTACGTTGCCTTTAAGCACGCTTAACGAGGCCGTGGTCGGCGCCAAGGCCTCGACATCCACATAGATCAACGCTCCACTTCCGCTGATCGACCCGCCGGCCGGGGGAATTACTGTGACCATCAACGTTCCGTCCAGCGTGACGTACTGCGAGATCGTCGGCGCACCCAGCGCGGGGCCGGTCAAAAGGCTGCCGGGAAGGACGGCACTGATCACCATGGTCCGGTAATCAAACTTAAGGGCAAGAACCGCGGTGCCAACCGGCGAGGGCGTCACCAACATCACTCCGAAGCGCTGTTTCTCACCCGTGCCCAACCTCGACGATTCCGGCATTAGCTGCAGATCCGCCAAAGAAGCCACGTTCGCTGCAGACCCATTATTAACCGCATTTTCAACCAATCGAGCCAACGGAGTCTTGCTCTCAACCAGGCTAGACGGTCCATCCGCCGTCTGAGCAATATTCAACGTACGTGCCGACGAATCGATCGGCTTGGGGGTTACGGCCGGCGCATTACCCTGTGGAGCGGCGACCTGCGACGAATTTACCGTGGGTGCCACTGCCGACGACGAACCAGTCGCCGGCACATAGCCGGGCGTTTCCGCCACCGTGTCAGGCAATTCGATCACTGCATTAGTCGGCAACCGACGAGCCGCAGCGATGCGGTCATCTTCATCTTCTTGCCGAACCATGTCCGCCAGTGAGCTGCTGGTCGGGGTCGAGACAGATCCCGTTTCGCGGGGCATTTCATCTTCCGGGGTGATCGCCGGCGAACGCAGAACCCGCGGGGTAACAGCGATCACAATATCCAACTGCCGCTTGGTATTATTAGGAGCCGTGAACAAACGTCCGATGATAGGAATAAAGCTGATCCAAGGCAGTCCGGCGCGGCTTTCCGACTGAGCCTCGGTCGCGACGCTGGCCAACATCATCGTGCGATTGTTTTGGATCCGCGCGGTGCCACTGATGGTGCGTTCCGTGAATGTAGGAGTCAATGTATTTTCACCAAATACATCTTTAGACTCGATCGACATTTTTACCTGCACGTCCTGATTCGGAAACACTTGGGGCGTAAATTTGAACGTCAACCCCGTTGGCTCGTAATTGATCACCGGGAATCCGCCACCAAAGGCGCTGCTCTGCGTTCCGGTTCCGCCGCCCTTTGGTTCAGTGTTGCCGCTATAACCAAAGGGATAGGTTTGCGCGGTCTGCACCGGAACTCGCTGCCCGATGCGGGCCGAAGATTCTTCGCCGTTGAAGGCATGAACTTGCGTCGAAGCGAGAAGTCGAGTGTTGCCTTTCTTTTGCAATGCCGAAATACCGGACGACGGTATGATTAGGCCGGCGCCCAACGCTACCGGTAACACTCCGGCAACGGCGTTGGTGATCGCCGTTCGACTGCCGCCAATACCAAAGAATCCGGAACTGGTCCCGCCCAAATTCACCAAGCTGCCTTCACCGCCGACCTGATTACCAAATTGAAGCAGATCCGTGTGGGTTACTTCGTAAATATTTACGTCCATGACCACTTCCGCGCGGTCCTTGTCGATCGATCTGATCAGATCTTCAAAGATGCGGATATTTTCCAGCGTATCGCGGATGGTCAAACTGTTAGTGGTTTTATCGGGAATAACGATCGATTGAGTACGGCCGGCTTGCGCCGGGATCGCCTGTTGAATAACCCGCTGAACATCTTCGGGCGCGGCATTCGCTAAATAGAAGGTGCGAATAACCAGCTGTTGGAATTGCGGCCGGCGGCTTTGATCCGCCACCAAGATCGTGCGACGGCTCATCTTTTGAAAGAACAATCCTTCTTGGATAAATATCAGGTCCAACGCTTGCGCCGTGGTTACGTCTTTCAAGTAGATCTCGAAAGTACGCGGGCTACGGAATGATTGATTATCGAAAACCACGTTAAGGTCCAGCGCCCGCGCCAATTCCTTAACCGCCTGCTTCAGATCCGTACCCGCGGCAAACGTGATCACTCGTTTCTGTTCGATCTGCGGCGAGCCTTGTTGAGTAGCTTCCGTGTAGGCGGTCTTCTGCAGCTTAACTCCGTCCACCGAGCGCTTCTCGGGTCCCGTTCCATTCGTCTTCTCGGTTTGTAGGCGCAACATTCGCGCCATCTCGGACAAAGCCAATTCGTTTACCGGGTCATAGCCATAGGCCTGTCGATACGCATTGTAGGCCCCCTGGTAATCGCCCTGTTCTTCGGCCGAACGTCCCTTTTGCATGAATGCTTGCGAGGCGTTGAAGATCGACCGCTGGTAATGCAGGCGGAATTCGGTGTCTGAGGGACTTGCCGCGAGCGCCAAGGCGAACTCTTGGGCCGCCTGTTCCCACTGCTGCTGCGCCTCGTATTTCATGCCCTGGTTGAAATTCTTTTCGCCCTTTTTGGCATACACCGTCAGCGGGGCAACGAGTAAACAAAGAGCTACCAGAGCGGATGCAAAGGCGCGCGAGCGGGTCGACGTGTTCATCAATTTTCCCTCAATCATCGAAATAACTTCGAATCGTAGCTAAACCTGAGAAATCAAACGCGGAACGGGCAATTTCGTTCCGAAGAAGTAGCTGAAGAAGTAGACGGTAGACGGTAGACAGTAGAAAAACCCGCTGCACCCGATCCACTACTATTTTTCAGCTGACGGGCGCAATTGCTTCACTTCATAGGAGCAAACTCGTTCAATTTCAACTATTGTCTACCGTCTACTGGTTTATCCTACTAACGGTCGAAATTGCCTTAAAAGAACAAACAAACGTTCAATTTCAACTATTGTCTACCGTCTACTGGTTTATCCTACTAACGGTCGAAATTGCCTTAAAAGAACAAACAAACGTTCGAAACCAACTACTGTCTACCGCCTACTGGTTTATCCTACTAACGGTCGAAATTGCCATAAAAGAACAAACAAACGTTCGAAACCAACTACTGTCTACCGCCTACTGGTTTATCCTACTAACGGTCGAAATTGCCTTAAAAGAACAAACAAACGTTCGAAACCAACTACTGTCTACTGTCTACCGTCTACTGTCTACTTCTTTTCACCCTTTAAACTCTTCAACAAAGGTCACGCGGTTGATCTCGTGCAAAGTCGATATACCTTGAAAGACCTTCTGCATGGCGGATTCGCGCAAACTGGAAAGCCCCTCGGCCTCGGCCGCGCGGCGGACCTCGGAACCGGGTCTGCGTTCCACGATCATCTCGCGAATATTATCCGTCAGGTCCAACAATTCGTGGATCGCGGTGCGGCCGCGATAACCTGAATGGTTACAGGCATCGCACCCGACACTCTCGTAGAAAACGCCTTCACGTTGCGGTCCGGGCTTAATACCGGATTCAATAAATTCCTGCTCTGAAGGAAGGTACGGTCGTTTACATACTTCGCAAAGCATACGCACCAACCGCTGGGCCAGTACGCAGTTCAAGCACGAAACAAAATTATACGGCTCGACTCCCATATTAAGGAAGCGGC
>JBDSEC010000312.1:0-2886 GCA_039920205.1 Pyrinomonadaceae bacterium | reverse complement strand
GAAGCGCCGCCCGGGATTGAGGCGTTTTTTGGAAAACGTGCAGGTCTAGGACCTGGTAAAGGTGTTCCGGGTCCAGGTAATCGATCTGATATGAACCGACCAGCGATACGTTTACTCCGTCGGCGCCCGCGATGTCGTCGTCCAAGGCCAACCCGACAAACGCGCGTACCTGGTCGCAGGTCTTGGCTAACTCGCTCAACATCGGACCGTCATCCCGATGAACCCGCGTCTGCCGCCCGAATGCGGTATCGATCAGCAGGACCATCGGCGAGTGACCCGCGCGCGAGGCCGCGACCGCCAACAATTCGCCGGCACCGAATTCCCATTCCGATTCGTCATTGAAGAAGGCCGTCGCGAAACCCGCCCGCAGTTCTTCGAGCAAGGTGGGGCGCGTGCCGCGCTCGACCCGGATGACCGTATACTGCCAGGTGCCCAAGCGTTGCGCGCTCAAGCGGACATGAGCTTCATCCAAACCGTTTCGTAGATCAGCCCGCTCGACCAAGGCGCCAAACGACGCCATGGTGTGGCTTTTCCCGACGCCGCGGAATCCGGCCAGCGCCCGGGCGGTGCCGCTGTGCGGCGTCAGACTGCCCAACGCATCCAGCCAACGCGACATTAGGTCGGACGTTGCCGGAGTAAAACGGTACGCATTAAGCGCACGGGCCGAGTCCATGGCGAGGTTCTCCACCTCGTCAAAGGCCTTTACGTCGATGTAATCCTTGATCTTATCCTGTGCGCGTTTCATCTATTTACCCGGGGCCGGAGGGCGAGGGGTCCGCCAAACCGCTCGAATATATTGCTTGATTCGACTCTAGCATGGCGAAAATCTTCGCGCAATAACTATGTTATTAGAGAATCATTTGCGACCGAGCGGTGATCAGTTTTCCGAGCCTGAACTGCCAAGACCGGCACCCGCCCTTGGCAGGGATTCCGCACGCTAGCCGAACATGCGACTAAGGGGTAGAGGGCTCCGAATGTTTTACGTGAGGGTCGTGATCGCAGACTTCGTCCCCTCCCCCCATCCTCTCCCAAAGCTAGAGTAGCCGGAATTGAACCAAATCTCGAATTGATCACAATATTCGAGTTATTTGCCACCTCATCCTGCTATACTGCGGTGCAAGACGAACTGGATCGGCAATTTCCGTATTGGACGTGCGCAACCTGTTGGACCGTAAGTTGCATCATATAAGGCAACCGGTAATGTTTCGGTGTCGTTCTTTTCCTTGGAATTATTGGACCGCGAGGGCGTTTGGCCGACGAGATCAATCAATATTGGTTGCGGGCCTGGTGCGGACGCGGACAAAAAGGGAGTCAGTAAAATGCACAAAGGTCGTTCTCGTTCCGTAACCGCTTTGGCTCTGGCCTTGACGCTTTGGTTTACCGCACTGTCGGCCTCGGCCGCTGGGATACCACAGGAAAAGGGCAAGAGTTCGCCGCCCGTAACCACCCAAACTGCTTCCTCGCAGAGTCCGTCCACGACGTCCCCGGCCGCGCCAAATCCGGCGGCGTCCCGTAACTCGGGTAAGGCGTTAAGCGCCAATGAAGATCCGAACATGATCGGAAAGCGAAAGATCGGCGGCGGTTTTTTCGCTTGGCTGGGCGGTTCTCAGGCTAAAGAAGTCGCCATTGGCCGTCAATTGGCGGGCGAGGTCGAAAAGCAGAGCAAAATGATCGACGACCCGATCATTACCGAATATATCAATCGTGTCGGCCAGAATATCGTCCTCCACTCTGACGCAAAAGTGCCATTCACGATCAAAGTTATCGATTCTGACGAAGTTAACGCCTTTGCCCTTCCGGGTGGGTTCTTTTACGTCAATAAGGGATTGATCTTGGCGGCCGAGAACGAATCCGAACTCGCCGGCGTCATGGCGCACGAGATCGGCCACGTTGCCGCGCGCCACGCGATCCGGAACCAGGGCAAGATGACTATGCTCAGCTACGGAATGTTGGCGGGCATTATCTTGACCGGCGGTATCGGTGGCGCAGTGCTGCAGAACACAGCGGGCATTGCCGAAGCCTTGGCCTTTACTAAATTCAGTCGCGATTCCGAAGAGGAAGCCGATCGGTTGGGCGCCCAGTACGCGTACGCCTCGGGCTATGACCCGCACGGCATGGCGACCATGTTCGAAAAGTTGGCCGCGCAGAATCAGAAGAAGCCGGGCTTCTTTGCCAAGACGTTCGCGACCCATCCACAAGCTCCGGACCGCCGCGATTCGACCTTGTCGTTGATCGCGCGTTTCCCGGAAAAAGAAGAATATGTGGTCAGCACATCGGAGTTTCAGCGCGTAAAGAATCGCCTTTTACGGCTTTCGAATGCGCGCGCGACCCGTTCCAGTGCGGACCCGGGTGGCGATCCGGGCGCTCCGGGCGGCCCGCCGACCCTGAAACGGCGCACTCAGCCGACCGACGATCCTTCGGCGCCGCCGACCGAATCGGCGCCGGCCGATCCGCCGAAATTGAAACGGAATGACGGTCAACCGTCGACGACTCCACCCGCGGCAACCCCGACGACGCCATCACCGTAAGTGGTTGACTTAGCAACAAATAAGAGGCCCAGCCGGGTTCATCCCGACTGGGCTTTCTGGCGGAATTGGCGGGTCCGGCTGATTCGTTGTTGGGCACAGTCGGAGAAAAATCGGGGTTAACGTACCGTTCGCAATAGCCGCTAAGTTCTTTACTAGGATAAAGATGCGCCGCCAAGCCTTGACAAGGGTTTCCGCGCTTCGTTATTCTAGTCGTTCGCGTTTTGCACGCTATTTTACACAGAGAGATAAGTATGTCGACATATTTCCCGAGCGGGGCCGGCCTCGCTGAGAATCGCAAATGGTTTGTAGTGGACGCCGCGGGTCAGACCGTCGGCCGTTTGGCTACCGAGATTGCCAA
>JBDSEC010000311.1:0-5136 GCA_039920205.1 Pyrinomonadaceae bacterium | reverse complement strand
ATGATCAAAAATCGCGCTAGCCACGGACGAGGTGTGAAATGACATCTGTAACATTGAGAAGCCTACGGTCGAAAATTTGCCGTCACGAATTAGGGATTTGGATGCTCACAGTAATGTTGTTGTTGCCGAATGCAACGCCCACCCAGGGTGCGGGAAATCATCTCGATTACGGATTTAGCGGCAATGGGATGGTTACTACGAACTATATCGGCAACTCGAACGACGAGGCTCAGGCCTTGGCAATTCAACTGGACGGCAAGATCGTGGTCGCGGGCAAGACCAACGTCGGTAGCAGCGATCCGGAGGTCGATAATTTCGCCGTGATGCGCTATGCAGCGGACGGCTCGCTGGATCTGACGTTTGGCGCTAATGGTAAAGTCAATACCGATTTCGAGGGCCGTGATGACGAGTCCACGGCGGTCGCGATCCAGACAAATGGACGGATCGTGGTCGTTGGAAAAGCGAAGCTAACGAACGGTAATGATTTCGCCATCGCCCGTTACACCGCAAGCGGCTCACTCGACACGACCTTCGGCGGGAACGGAAAGGTCACTGTAGATATGGGAGGCGACGATCAAGCACGAGCCGTTGCGCTGCAACCCGACGGAAAGATCGTGGTGTCCGGTTCCGTACAACCTACCGGGAGCGCCTCTGAGTTTGCACTATTACGTCTGAATTCGACCGGGACGCTCGACACGACGTTTGACGGAAATGGCAAATTGATCACCAACTTTGGGGGTACCAGCGCGGCGGCCAATGACGTCATCGTTCAGACCGACGGAAAGATCACGGCGTGTGGCTATGCGACGGCGGCAACGCGGATGTTCGCGGTTGCTCGCTATAACTCGAATGGCTCGTTGGATGGAACGTTTGACTCAGATGGCCGCGTCACCATTTCAACGGGCGGCGCGGGTTCCGCGGCGCTTACTATCCGGCAACTAGCTAACAACCACTATTTGCTGGCCGGAAAAACGTATGGAAGTCCGGTCCCGCCCGATTACTACATTGTGCGGATCGGGCTTTTCTCTAATGGATCGCAGGATGGCATTTACACTTCGGTCCACTATCTTCCAGATTTGATCGACACGATCAGTGGGATGGTCGTGGATAGCGGCGGGAATTTGAGCGTCGTTGGATACAGTAGTTATTACAACCCGAACAATTTCATCGTCAGCCAGACCAAGGCGGACGGTCATGGCGATCCTCGATTTGGTTATGGCGGCTATGTCTTCACCCACTTTGGCCTCAACCAATCGCAGTCTCGGGCCGTCGCGGTTCAGAAAAACGGAATGCTCGTGGTCGCAGGTTCAAGCCTAAACGCAGACGGTACCAATGACTTTGCCGTCGCGCGGTATCGACCCCGGAGCATCGCCGCCCATGACGATTATGATGGCGAAGGATTGGCTGACTTCACGGTGTTTCGCCGTTCCAATAGCTTTTGGTATGTCCTGAACAACGCTCAAACTAACGTGACCAGTGTGTTTTGGGGAACAAACGGAGACATCCCGGTGCCAGGTGATTATGATCGTGACGGGATCTCGGACCCGGCTGTGTTCCGGCCATCTATGGGAACCTGGTACGTGCTGCGAAGTTCGACGCAAACTACCCTAACCGTACCGTTAGGGTCTTCGACGGACAAGCCGGTTCAAGCGGATTACGATGGAGATGGTTTTACGGACCAGGCCGTGTTTTCGCCGTCGACCGGAAATTGGACCATATTGCGGTCGCAACTTGGCCAGACGACGGTCAACTTTGGCGTTTCCACCGACAAGCCGGTACCCGCCGATTATGATGGCGACGGACTGGATGATGTGGCGGTTTTTACCCCATCGACCGGCACTTGGAATCTAAAGCGATCACGCTTGGGTCCGACCTCGGTTCAGTTCGGGGCAAATTTTGATGTGCCGGTTCCTGGTGACTATGACGGGGACGGGAGTGCGGACCTGGCCGTTTACCGACCTTCAAACCATTACTGGTATATATTTTATAGTTTGTACAACCAGGTGGGATCTCTTCCCTTCGGAAATGGAACTACTTTGCCGGCGCCCGCCGATTTTGACGGTGACGGAAAATTTGATTGGGTCGTTTTTGATCAGGTGAACGGGATGTGGTCGGGGTTGAATACGTCTTCGGGCAATCCTAGCGCTACCTTCGGTCAGGCCGGAGACGTGCCGATACCGTATGCCTACGTACCAAGATGATCTTTGTGCGATCGATCAAACCCGTATCACGCTCCCGACAATGAGGCGGCGGAGCGAAAGATGGCCAAATCGCTCAGAAACGGAAACTGGGGCTGCACGGGTTTGCTTTGTTTTCTATTTGCCGTGATCAATTTGATCGTGTTCACCGGATCCGGTAGCGGTCTTCCGTCTCGAATGGGTCATCACGTTAACGGCGAGTATGCCATTTGGGGAAGCGTATTCTTTGCCGGGCTTGGTTGCTTCTTCCTCGCCGTTTGGTTGATCTTAAAAATGGTGGGTTCGTCGAAGGAATGAAATTTGGGTTATTGGTTTAAGCCACCACCTTTGTAATATGTGCATTTTAACGTTGCGTTTATGGCCCATACCGGCTAGTCTATTAAACATAGATGCAACTAGTTGGTTAATTGGTACATCTTTGCAAGTGGTTAGTCTTCTCTCGCGCATTAACGGTAATGCACCCGCGCTTACGAAAAGCTCGGCGTTCTGGATGATTCGAGAGTGGTCTGTTATTAACTCGTAGAAGTCGCTCTTAGTTGAGCATCCGAACGCTCGGTCCTTCGCTGTCATCCGTTTAGTCGAAGCCAACCTGGTTCAAAAGCTTCTCTTTAGTGCTCCTAAGTATGGGAGAGGTACAAAATTATGTCTATGAAAATCTATGTTGGCAATCTTTCGTTTCAAACTTCGAGCGAAGATCTGCAACAGTTGTTCTCGGCCGCGGGAACTGTGGAATCGGCTTCGGTGATCGAGGATCGTGAAACCGGCCGCTCGCGCGGTTTTGGTTTCGTCGAAATGGCGACCAAAGAAGAAGGCGAAGCCGCGATCGCGCAGCTCAACGGTAAAGAAGTCGGCGGACGTGGCCTGAAGGTCAACGAAGCCAAGCCCCGTGAAAATCGCAGCTTCGGCGGCGGTGGCGGCGGCGGTGGACGCAGCGGCGGACGTGGCGGCTTCGGCGGAGGCAACTCCGGCGGTGGCGATCGCGAACCGCGCTGGTAAGCTCAGTCGAACCTAGTTTCTAGGAACGATTCAAACGCCCCGGTACTGGTTAACTCCAGAGCCGGGGCGTTTGCTCGTTTGGATGTGTCGTTCTGAGGTGATGGGCCGCAACGGTGTCCCGTTGATCACCGGCCAATAGAGCTGTGCGCTGGCGGAGATCCGGTATCCGCCAAATGATAGGCCCACCATCAACCGCTATCACCCCGATAGTCCGGCAACGATCTCACGCCCATCGGGAGAGTAAGTCGATCTCCAAAATTCAACTTTTTCGGCGGCAGAATTTTGATCGAACGGGCCGTGCCGACGGATATAAACAGATCAAGCGATCGGGTCGAACTGGATTTTGGTCACGACATTTACAACATTTTAGAAGATTTTACCGCCAAATTAACGACTTCTTCCCGCAACATGTCTCATCCTAAACGCGATCGTGGGGAGAGATCGGTTCACCGAGGTTGGTGATTTGGTGGGTGGGGTTTCGCCGTCACGAGTTCTGATCGGCTAATTGTTCGGGCGAGCGGGCAATGTTCCGGTCGTGTCCGACTATACGCCCTCCATATCTGGGCGCAGGGGGAATACAAATGTTGCGAAGGTTGAATAGAAACTATAGAAATTACCGGTTGGGGAAAGACCTGGTAGGCACTTGCGGCCGGATCTTGATGGCGATCGGCAGCGTCTCAGTATTGTTTTCGCAGGTGCAAGCAGCGCCCGGGGACTATGACTTCACCTTTGGTTTTCTCGGCGTCAAGATCGATCACGTCGATAACAAGAAGATGTATCCGTCCGAGCTCGCGCAACAGGCGGATGGCAAGCTCTTGATGGTCGGCCGATTGGGTGGAGGGTTGATAACGACGAACCGGGTCTTGCTGCGCCGTTATAACTCTAATGGTTCGGTGGACCTAGGGTTCGGTCTTTCCGGATTTGGCGTGGCCCAGATCTATCCGTCGATCGTGAGCATCTATGGCGACGCCCGAGCGGTCGCAGTCCAGACGGATGGTAAGATCCTCGTGTCCGGGGTCGTTCCCATCTCCACCACGGCGACAAAACCGGTAGTTTGGCGGTTTACCACGCTTGGCGAACTCGACACTTCTTTTGGCGATGAAGGGCAGGTGTCAATTGGGAGACTCGCCACCGGCTATCCCGTGGGTATCGCGTTTTCCGGGGGCCGGATCCTGACGATCGTTCAGCTTTCCCCGGGGCGGTGGGTCCTGACCCGCCTAAATGCCGACGGCACCACTGATACCCTGTTTGGCGATGCGGGATATGCCGACATCGACCTGGATAGTTCATCAGCCTTTGTCGTCAACCCAACCAACCGGAACATCGTGATCGGCGGAACCATTTTCAATATTGCCGGAACCCCCACGCCCGCATTAGAACAATTCGACCGAAATGGAAACCCGGACCAGAGTTTTGGGGTGGCTGGCGTCGCGATCCCGGATCTAGCGACGCCCGCCTGTCCGAATGCGCAGCCGAGTTTTGTTTCTTCGATCGGACTTCAAACCGATGGCCGGATCATTGTCGGTGGTCGGCATGAGGTCCCTTTATATAATGACCCGTCGAACAACAGCAATTATATCGTTCGGTTGGGGTTGGATGGAGCGCTAGACACAGGTTTCGGCACCACCGGATTTGCCACCAAATGCAACAGCCGGACATATGAGCCGATACTTATAGTCTCGCGGACCACTAACCAGATCGTTGCGGTATTAGGTCTCCCGGTCGACGGCACCAACGCAACCAGTTTTCGCCGTTATAGCGCCGGCGGTCTGCTGAATCTCGTCTTTCCCGCGAGTCGCGCCACCGACCTGCTCATTCAGACGGCCGATGATAAGGTGGTGACCGTGGAATGGGCCACACCGACGGGAGATGTGAGGTTGGCCCGGTTCCTGCAGTAAATTCAACTTTCTCAGTTAAGAGGCGGTCTTTGACCGCCGGTGTT
>JBDSEC010000310.1:0-6789 GCA_039920205.1 Pyrinomonadaceae bacterium | reverse complement strand
GGTGCACCGTCCGCGCCCGGCACGACGGCGCGGGATTTGGATTTCTGCCGACCCACAATCCGATCCTGTTTTCCGGGATCGTAATGGTACATGTACGCGATGGAAAGTTGGTCGAGGCGTGGAATCACTTCGATTTCAACGTCATGTATCAGCAGTTGGCGGCGAAGTAGTTCGGTTCCGACAGCGTGCTACCGTGCCGGGACCACCCTGATGCGATTGAAGCCTATGCGGAAATATCGGAGAACCCTTGAACCGGCCGCGAATGTTCTGTGTGCCTTTCAATCGAAAAGAAAAATTCGCGGCCTAGCCGCATTTCGTTTCTTGGGCTCCGGTGAGGCAAGCCTCACCGCACTGGGCAGCAGCCGAGCTGTGTCGGGAATTGGCTCAGTTCGCGAGAATTGAGCCTACCCACATGCCATAGAACCTCACGTAACTAAAAGCCAGCACCAGTCGTCGTCCATAGATTTGAGGCCAGAGCATCATCGTTCCTTTGATTATTGCGTCGCATCTGTTTATCTTCGTACGACTACATCGCGTGCAAATATGAACTTTTTCCAATTTTGACCAAGGACCATGACTGAAACTGAAACGCAACCAACCAGCCGGCCGATGATCTTAACGGTCATTTGTGTCGTACTCTTTCTCGGATCCCTGATGGCGCTGCAGGTGGCGTTCACTGATGATTTCAAGGGACTGGCCTCGACGGTTCGTTATCTTTATCTGGCGAGCGTAGTGATGACCATTGTCGCGGCGATCGGGATCCTTGCCATGCGGCGGTGGGGCGTGATCCTCTACGCGGTGGCTTCGATCGGTGGGCAAGCGGCGGTGTTGATGTTTGGCTGGTGGAATCCCATCTCGATGATCTTGGCGTTGTTGATCATTGCAGTTTGTTCGGTTTATTTCCGCAGTATGCGGTAAAGCTTAGGGCAGATGTCAGATGCCACGAAAGCAGATGTTAGATGCTAGATGTTAGTTCTACTACCTACCGGGCTTAAAAAAGTCCAAGGTCCACATGACCTGCGTTCGGTATTACTAACATCTGACATCTAGCATCTGACATCTCGTCTAGCGCCCTCAGGGTGAGAGGGAATTAGGCTTTTTCGCTTTCGATAATGCTGTAAGCGCTGGCCGTCGGAACAATGCGGGTCAAACGCAAACCGGCCGCCGAGAACAATTCGCGATACTCCTTCTCCGTCCGTTCCACCCCACCGGGTGAAACCAACATTTCCAGATCCATGAACTTGGCAAAGTGCGGTTCGTTGCCTTCGGGTACTACCACTTCGGCGACCAACACACGGCCATCATCCGGCATGACCTGGCGAATGTTGTTCAAGATGGTGACGCACTGTTCGTCATTCCAATCATGAATGATGTGCTTCATGAAATAAGCATCGGCACCGGAGGGCGCCGATTCGAAAAAGTTGCCGGCGATCCGTTCAACCCGATCAGTGACGCCCTGCTCGGCCAACAACCCGGCCGCGCCCTTAACGACGTAGTCGCGGTCATATAGAATTCCCTGCAAGTCCGGATTCGCTTTCAATATCTGGGCCAACATATAACCGTGGCCGCCACCCACATCGGCTAGCTTTTTGATACCGGAATAATCGTATCCGGCGGTGATCGCAGGCGCGGAGCTGACGCTCATGTCGGTCATGGCGTTGTTGAAGATCTCCGATTCGGCCGGGTGGTTCGCGAAATACTCGAACACGTCACCGCCCAATTGACGTCCCCACGCCGGCAATCCGGTCTCCACGCTGTACTTCAGGTCACCCCAAACTTTCCAATGCCAGGGTGCGCCCATAAAGATCGCTCCATTACGCATCGAGCTCGGTGCGTCGCTACGCAGCGGTTCCGATTGCGGCGTTTGCGCAAAGACGCGGTTGGCCACTTCGCGAAAGACACCGGCGCTGGCCAGGCTGCGCAGAATGCGATAGAGCGAGCGTTCGTGCGTTTGTGTGGCAGCAGCCAATTCCGCCACTGTGCGCGGGCCATCGGCGAGATGGTCAGCGACCCTAAGTTCGGCGGCAACGCTCAGCGCTTGCGCCAAAAGGGCACCAAATTGGATCTGGATCAGGACCGCCTCGGGCGGCATTTCGCCGGTGGCGGGTGCATGCTTACTCATTGTCTGGATCTCCTAGGAATGGTCGATATAAATGTGCGCTTTCCGCGCGAATAACTACATCCACTAGCTAACGCGTGAAACAACCGCAAAAGGTATCAGCACAGGAAAGAGGCAGGCCCCTTAGAAAGGAGATATGTCAGAAAGGCACCTTCTTGTTTCTCAGCGATTCGGGACTGCGACTAAGCGAAAACCAAAACCGGTGTCGGCCGTAGCTTGATTATTTAAATAGCGATAGGCCGACCGGGCGGAGTTATCCGTTCGGCCAAAGACCCCGCCGCGGATCACGCGCCCCGTGCCGGTTGCTGGACCGGTCGGATCGGTGTCGGGGCTACTAGGATAATAGCTGCTATCGTAAACGTCCTGAACCCATTCCCAGGCGTTGCCGTGCATATCGTAAAGACCCCAGGCGTTGGGTCGCTTTTGCCCGACCGGATGCGTTTGGTTATCAGAATTCTGGTTGTACCAACCCATCTCATCTATGGGGCCGGCGTGATCGCCGGTCGTACCCGCGCGGCAAGCGTATTCCCATTCGGCTTCGGTTGGCAGACGATACTTCACTCCCGCGCTTTTGGCGTTTAGTCGGCGGATAAACTCTTGTACGTCGACCCATGACACCTTTTCCACCGGACGGTTGTCCCCGGAAAATTGCGACGGGTTGGTATTCATTACCGCCTTCCATTGGGCTTGGGTCACCTCGTATTTCCCCATATAGAACGAGGTAGATATCATCACCCGATGCACCGGCTTTTCATCATCCGAAAGCGTCGAGCCCATTAGAAAGTTTCCCGCGGGTACATAAACAAAGTCGATGCCATTGCCATCCTGATAGGTCTGCCCAACGGCCGGAGCGGTCCCACCAGTACTTGAACCGCCGCCACTTCCGGTGGGTGTTCGGGCCAGACGGATTCCGATCTCGCCACTCTTGTAGTTGGGAGCATTCGCGTTGCGATAGGCTGAACGGCAACCATGGGGTGTCGTTCTGACGCTGCCGCCGCGGAATCCGCGGCCACGGCCCGAATCGGTACGTGGTCCGGTTGGGTCAGCGTCCGGGCTGTCCTGATAGTACTTGTCCAAGTACCAGTCCTGCACCCATTCGTAAACATTCCCGTGCATGTCATGTAGGCCCCAGGCATTCGGGCGCCTGGTCCCCACCGGTTGGGTTTTTTCATTCGAATTGTTCTTGTACCAGGCCATTTCGTCCAGGTCACCGGCAAACGGGCCGCTGCTTCCGGCCCGTGCCGCATATTCCCACTCGGCCTCGGTCGGCAATCGGTAGGCGTATCCATCATTCAACGCCGTAAGACGCCGGCAAAGCTCTTGCGCCTCGTCCCATGAAACATTTTCCGCGGGCAGGTTTGGGTTGCCCGGCTGATTGAACGGCGTTGTGCCCATGACCGATTTCCATTGGCCCTGCGTCAGTTCGTACTTGCTCAAATAGAAATCCCGGGTGATGGCCACAGAATGGCTAGGGTCTTCGTCTCCATCGCGGTCGGCTTCGGAAGCGGGCGAACCCATTTGGAACGTACCCGCGGAAACCCGAACGAATTCCATTCCGTACCGATTTGGGTTGTGGCCGCTCGGATCGGTTGGTCGTGCGGGCGGGGTGGTCGTTGTGCCGCCGGTATTGTTGTTCGCCGGTCGAATCCCTTCGAGGCTACGCAAGCGGTTCGCCGCCAAAGCCGCAAAGGTCCCATTTGGATACTGTTTCAAGTAGGCGCGGAAATCTTCCGGATCGGTGCTGCTGCGAATGCTTTCCCAAAAAGTCCGCTCGTTGGCCGAAGGATCGGTGGATGGCTTGGTGGTATTCGTATTCGAAGTCACCGGCCGGGTTATCGTCGTGGGACGCTTTGGGGTTGGCTTTTTCGGCGTAGTTCTCGGTGTCTTCGGCTTGCTTTGTTCGGCCGGGGTTTCCCCGGGGCGCGTCTGACCGTTGACGCCAGACGCCGCCGGCCACACCAAGGCCACCATTCCGATGAACATTGCCAATATAAGTGCGAGTGCACGATTGATTCCATTGATTCTCATTAATATTCCTCGATCCAAATTCCGCGCACAACTAACTCGCCATTTCCCAAAGCCTAATGGTTTTGTCTTCGCTACCCGACACCAACACGCGATTGTCCGCGCTAAATGCCAACGCCAGGACAAATCCACTATGACCCTTTAGCATTTTCAAGACCGTTCCATCGCTTACTTTCCACAGCCAGATCGAACCGTCTTGAGTGCCGACGGCCAATACTTGGCCATTTGCATTGAAGGCCACGCTGCCGGTTGTACCGCGTGCGCCCTTCAAATTGCGGATCGACTGTCCGTCCAGGCGCCACAGGCTTACGCTGCCATCTTTGCTGCCCAGCGCAAGCGTTTTTCCGTCCGGGGTGAAAGCTCCACCCGATACTTCCATTTGGCGCCCGGACAATTCGGTGATCAGCTGGTTGTCCGCAATGGACCAAAGGCGCACCCGTTTGGTTTGTGGATGATAGAGCGCCACCATTCTCAGGTCCTGGCTCAACGTGACGATCAATTCGGCGGAGTCGGGAGTGGTAAGCGAACTTATTTGTAAACCGTCGGCCACATTCCACAGTCGCACGGTCTTGTCGCCGCTGGCCGAAGCGAGCGTCTTTCCATCCGTACTGAAAGCCAAGCGAAACACCCAGTCGGTGTGACCGGTTAGCGTCTGCAGAATTTGACCATCACTGGCGCGCCATAACCGGATCAGGTTGTCGTCGCTGCCTGAGGCTACGATCTGCCCGTCCGGGCTAATGGCCACCGATCGGGCGGTCTTGGTGTGACCGATCAGATCGGTCAGCTTTTCATCGCCGTTCACCCGCCAATAATGAACGGCGCTCTCGTCACCGACAGCAGCCACAGTTTTGCCGTCCGGGCCCACCGCGACCTCGAAAACTTTGCTCTGCGCCGTGAGCGTTCCTAGTGAACGTCCTGACGGACGCTCAACCGTGGCGGCAGGAGCCGGAGCGGACGGACCTTGGGCCGCGATCTGTGTCGGAGTTGTGGCCGCCGGCCGGTTCAACAGCGCGCGCACGCCCAACACTGCGCCTACCAGTACGATCAAAATGGCAGCACCAATGCCGACGAACAACAGTGGATTGCGCTTGGTCGCCGCCGGCGGGACGTTTTCCGGCGCCGTGGACATACTTAGGCTGATCGGCATCGTCTTGGGCGCCGCTTCGGGCGGAGCACTGGGCGCGGATGACGAAGGCGAACTCGATCGGGTCCACAACGGCGCCGTCGGCGCCAGGCGCGGGTTCGAGGGGGCGGGGTCGATCTCGGTGACCGAATCCGGACCGGATCTTGAGTCCGAGCGTGAATGGCTGCGCGGCGACGAGATGATCGGCGTCGTATCGAACGGGTCCGGCGAGAACGAAGTGTCATCAGCCGATGAAGTGCCGAACTCGCGGCGGTCGGCGATCACCGCGGCGCGCAATTCATGCCGCAATGCCAACGCGGATTCCGGCCGGTCTTTGCGCCGCATCGCCATTGCGCGCTCGATCACCTGCGACACGCGTTCGGATACGTCCGGATTAAGTTCACGGGCGGGGCGGATCGGATCGGGCCGTTCTTCGTCGGAGGCCAGAAACCGGGCCGGAGCATCGATCGGCGGCATGCCTGTGATCAAGTGATAAAGCGTGGCACCTAGCGCATAAAGATCACTGCGCGGATCGGTCCCCTGGCCGTAGATCTGCTCCAACGGGGAATAGATCGGGGTGTACCCGACCACGCTACGGCTGGTCATCATGGCGGCGGGCATTTCGCCGGCGGCACCCTTGGCCAGGCCGAAATCTAAAAGGAAGAGCTCGCCCTCTTTGGTCAACTTCAGATTTGACGGCTTAATGTCGCGGTGCAGCACTGCTGGATTGCGGCCGTGTAAATATTCTAGCGTGCCCAATAAAATGTCGCCCCAACGCATTACATCGTCCGTATCGAACGCACGCGCCCGAAGCTTGATCAATTCACCCAAGTCGTTGCCGGCAATGAACTCCATGACCAAAAATTGGCCGTGTTCGTCGGTGAAGTGATCCATCACCTTGGGCAAGGTGGGATGGCGCAGATTGGCCAGTAAACTGGCCTCGCGTTCGAACGCGCGGCGATAGTCGTTCTGGCCGCCGAATGTTTCCTTGACGGCGACCAGACAATTGACTCGCTGATCTATGGCTTCGTAAACCGCACCCATCCCCCCCTGCCCGAGCGGACGCACGATCTGGTAGCGGTTCTGCAGGACAGAATTCAGGGCCAGCATTGGTTAGACACCCGTCTGAAATTTCGAATTGATTTAGGGCTAATTCTGCCAAGAAATTTAGGGCCGCAGAATATGGGCATTGTACGTCAAAGGCGCCGTGCTGCGCTAGAGGGCGATAACGGCCTACTTGACGGAGTCAACTCGTGCGCCGCATGAATGGCGGGCCGCAAGCGTAGTTCGGTTATAAGAAAGTTGAATCCGGGTTTACGTTAGCTTGCTGCGCAAGCTCGCGGACCAGGATGTCCGCGCTCCCTGCCTTAGGTTAAACATTTCGCGGCTTGCCTTTTCTTCTGACGACTGCACGGTGCTCAATGGCTGCTTAAGGGCCCACGTCCAAGGGAAGATTCAAATTACCAAGCCGCGAGCGATCTGCCGGGAGCGCGGACATCCTTGTCCGCAAGATCGCGTCAGC
>JBDSEC010000309.1:0-3711 GCA_039920205.1 Pyrinomonadaceae bacterium | reverse complement strand
GGAAATCGGATGGCGGTTCCGGCAGTGGTCGTCTGGTGATGGACGAAAGTGGCAATGCTTTTAGCGGCACCTACAACCGGGGCAACAACCCCGATGACGTAGAGGCCACCTGGAACGGCAAGCGGGCCGAGGCTGGGGGAAGCGGTGGCACGACCGTAGCTACGCCGGTTTCGTTCAGCGGCGCCTGGCAAGGAACACTGGGTGGCACCCCCCTGCTGCTACTGCTCCAGCACAAGGGCAACAAAGTGACGGGTCAATTAAAAGTCAATGGCGCCGATTACGGCAACCTGACCGACGGAGTGGTCACCGGTAAAACGTTGCGCTTCGCGTTTTTGCTTGCCAATGGCCAGGCCGGTGGCACCGGTGAAATGAGGATGGATAGCGACGGGAAATCGTTTCAAGGAAATATTAACGGCACGGCCGCAAGCGGAAATTACGTTGGACCTTGAAACCAGTTAGATCGCTTGCCGAGGTTCACTGAGGTTCCAAGTTGAAATGGAAGTACCGATCGCCTGCTTCAACACTGTTTGTGAAATCCGCCTCAGGGTGGGCGACCGGCTGGGCGAGTTGAATTGAATTTGTGACGCCAACAAAAGGGCGGGATCCATTATCAAATGATCAGGGGCGGCGTTTAGCCGGGCAATGCCGCATCGTGCTACGACGGTACGAGCACTATTAGAATTGATGGTTGGACATTGAAATATCACGGGCACGTAAACTAGAACGCGGTGAACAAATTACGAGCGGTTTTTGATCTCAAAAGCCGAATGTTACTCGTTCTGGTCCGAATTTATCAGGCGTTTTGCTTCTTGCCGGGCCTGAGCCCAAGTCTTGGGAAATCGCGCGATCGCGCCACTTGTCTCGGCCGTTTCCAACAATTCCAGCGCTGAGACAATGATGTTTCGCTGCAGCTCGCGATGGAAAGGGACGCCGAAATGGTGCCCCATCATAAACGGCAAGAAGAGTGCACGCGGCGGTTTACAGTGTTCCGTGACATCAATTGCAACGGTTACGGAAACCGTGGGAATTCCTCTAAGTTCAATAGCGCGCTGCACGAGCGCGACGGACTGATGTCATATCGGTCAAGCGGGACTCATTAGCACCGCATCGGCGCCATCGGCGACCACGGCTTGAGCCAAGTCTTCCGCCAGAGTACTTTCAAACCCGTCTGGGTCCATTTGATAGCCGATGAACGAGTAGAAATTTGGCGTTAGTCCGCCGATCAACCCGTCGCTCGCAAGCTCCTGCAGGCGCTCGATCGGGAAGATCACATTTAGGTCCTTCGCCGCGCCATCAGTCGGGTACTTGATCTGATGAATTTCCAGATCGGTGACTCTTGAGTTTGATGGCACCCGGCGAAAGCTGAGATCTCCGATTGGATGCACTACATCAAACGGCATGGTTCCGCGCGGTTGGACGCCGGCCGAACTGACCAAGGTCAAGCGGGAATTGGCCAACGGCCGACGCAATCCCGCCAATGGCACGGTCGCGGATTTCGTGATCATCGAGCCCGGATAACGTTGATTGACCGTCTCCCATAGGCCCGGGCGCAATTGCTTGATTTCAGAGGGTGCCGTCATGGATCCATTCTCCCGAGCGCTCTACAAAGTAGAAATGCAGATGAAAATAAAGGTGAGCCAGAGTTGCCGGTGAATTGTCACTCAAAGTCGCCAGAATGAACTCTCGGTCAGTCGTTGGCAGCTCAAGCATCAATTTTAGGGCTTCGATCCAGCCCTTATCGATCTCACGGCGACCGACCTCCGCATCTCCGTCGCCAAAGTGAAGTCGGATATATCTGATCAAGGCTTCCGTATCGTTCGTGGCGGCCGCTTGTTTCAGATATTGTAGTGACATGGATCGCGGTATTCGGAATTATTCTCGGCGGCAATGTCGCGGAGTCCAGGTCTCGAATGTGTCCCGATGGTGCAATTTCTTGGAACGGGCGAAACACTGCGAGACAACTCAGTTGTGGCCCGGCGGCGCCAGCATTGATACGACCGGCGATACCGGGCCACGGAACGAAAATCGATCGTTTCCTCACATCGCCGGGCTGCTTGTATTGTTCGGCACGGTCTTTTTATGGTGTCGGCGGTGCCGGCGCTTAGAATGCCGTTTTTTGGGCGTCATTCGATTGCCGCTCGTTTTGTGCATCGCCATATTGCCACCCTGCATCGTGGTTTCAGGCAGTTTGGCTTCGTTCTGCATACTCTGTTGCGCGGCGTCAGCCACCCCGGGCAAGAAGACCGATCCGGTGAAGACCGTGGCGGCGATCAGTGCAGCACTAAATTTTAACTTTATCATTGCTAACTCTCCCCATGATTGTATTTTGCGAACGAATGATCCATTTCCGCGAATAAGTTCGCCGGATTTGGAACTGTTTCATCCTCTGGAAAGTAATTCCCACAGGTCATCGATCTATTCCCACAATAATTTTTCGTGGATCAACCGGGTTAGAGCGCAGGTAATCCGAAAGGGACGGGGAACGATCGACTATTTCAAGAAATAATCGAAAAACATAACGGTGGACGCCACTCCCGCGCCTTTTGATAGGGAAGTTAGCTTGGTGCTTAGCCCGATCCTTTGGCGCTTTGAACGCAGGGGACGCCCGCATATCCCAAGCCTTTACACCCTATTTATCGCCCATTTCTGGATCCAACAAAAAAAGCGATGAAGGCTCAGCCAATCGCCATCGATCTGTCTCCACGATTACGCAGGATGGTCGGGTGTTTCACCTACAAAGGGCGTGAAGCCGTTCACATAAGCAGACGCAGTCGACAATGGAGGTGCGTTGCGGACGATGAATTGGGTACCGGTCGAACTGATTCTTAGGGCAAAGCCTTCCCCAATTCGATGATCTGTTCCGGACGGACGCGGACCCAGAAATTCTCGGTCAAGTTTACCCACCGCACGGTTCCGGTCGAATCTATCAAAAATTCGGCCGGCCGGGCGATGTCGTGGCCGTTCTCGCCCGCGCCAGCATGAACCAAGTCGTATCGGCGGATGGCGTCAACGTTTGGATCCGAAAGAAAGGGAAACGTGTAGCCCGATTTTTGGATCAGGTCACGATTTATCTCGGGCGTATCTACACTGATCGCGACCGGGCGAATTCCGACTTCTTCGATCTTGGCTAGGCTTTCTTGTATGCTCCGTAACTCGGAGAGACAAGACGGTCACCAATACCCCCGATAAAAGACCAACAACACGCCTTTGGGGGCTTTCCCGTTTATTGGTGCAGTACGCAGCTCGGTCAATGAAACCGGCTTGCCGGTCGTATCTGATAGAGCGAATTCCGGCGCCTTTTGGCCCACCTGAGGTGCGCCCTTCGAGGGAGGCAACCAGCGGGCCATGATGAAGACGGTAAAGACGAACATTCCCACGACGATGAAGCTCAAAAAGACTGCGACCCCGGCCGCAAGTTTGGCGCGCGTTGGTTTTGGCCGATCCGGCGCAAACGCCCGCCGCACGCCCACGATCAACGCTACCCCGGCCAGACCAAATAAGATCAGATTGGCCCAGGGAAAATTACGCATCGCGGGGATCTGAACAAATACGGTGAAGTAGCTGACGAACGCGACCACGCTTAATATTAATCCCGACCACAGCGGCCAGTTGATTCTTCTTAACATCACAATTGTCCTTCGGTCGAGAATGCCCATTGGTGCGGCTCGGGCGGAATCCTACCATATTAGGATGGGTTCGAGAAATTTGCTG
>JBDSEC010000308.1:0-9609 GCA_039920205.1 Pyrinomonadaceae bacterium | reverse complement strand
GACAGACTAACAGTCTGTCGTACCCTGGTACGACAGGTTGTTAACCTGTCGGGCGAGATGCCCAATCGGTAAGGTTCAGTTTAAGTTGCCCTTGGCGCAACCAGCATCGACAGACTAACAGTCTGTCGTACATTTAAGGGGGAAAACAATACCAAAAATGCGTGCCGCACAGGTCACCAGCGCGGGTGGGCCGATCGAGATCGTGGAGCGAGAGATCCCGACACCAGGTCCCGATCAAGTCCGGATCCGGGTGCAGGCCTGTGGCATATGCCACAGTGATTCATTGACCAAAGATGGTTTGGTTCCCGGGATCAAGTACCCGCGCGTGCCCGGTCACGAGGTTGCCGGGATTATTGACGCAATTGGAACTGCCGTTGAAGGTTGGACCGAGGGACAGAAAACCGGTGTCGGCTGGCACGGTGGTTACTGTGGCCGGTGCGATAATTGCCGACGGGGCAATTTTTTCGGCTGCGAATGGAATCAGGTAACTGGTATAAGGTATGATGGCGGTTACGCGGAATACATGGTCACGCATCACAGCGCTTTGGCCCGGCTTCCGGACGGAATTTCGGCCATCGAGGCCGGTCCTCTGGTCTGCGCAGGCGTTACAACCTTCAATTCGCTAAGAAATAGCGGAGCGCGGCCTGGTGATCTGGTGGCGGTGCTTGGGTTGGGTGGTTTGGGACACCTCGGGGTTCAGTACGCGGCAAAAATGGGATTCAAAACCGTGGCGATCGCCCGCGGGGACGAAAAGGAAGCCTTGGCGCGTCAGTTGGGTGCGCATTACTACATCGACAGCTGGGCGCAGGACGTGGCTGCCGAGCTGAACAAACTGGGCGGAGCGCAGATCGTGCTGGCCACGGTCACGAATGCCGAGGCCATGACGGCCACGATCGGCGGATTGGCGCTAAATGGAAAGCTGATGGTATTGGGCGCTCCCCCAGAGCCATTGGCGGTTTCCGGTCTGATCCTGCTGGGCGGTCGGAAATCGGTGGCGGGTTGGTATTCGGGTACATCGATCGATTCGCAGGACACGGTCGGGTTTAGCCTGCTGGCCGGCGTGCGCGCAATGACGGAAGTTTTTCCTTTGGACCAAGCGGCCGCGGCCTATGATCGGATGATGAGCGGCGACGCGCGGTTCCGCGTGGTGTTGGATTGTACCTGAGGTACGCAATTGTCCGACAAGCTGTTAGCTTGTCGATTCTTCCTTCAAAGAGGCCTGGCCCTTTTAACCAAACCCGTTGCCAAACGAAGATCGACCGACTAACAGTCGGTCGGACGGTGAATGTCCGACAAGCTGTTAGCTTGTCGATTCTTCGTTCCAAGGAGGCCTGGTCCTTTTAACCAAACCCGTCGCCAAACGAGAATCGACCGACTAACAGTCGGTCGGACGTTGGTCGGTCGTACGCTTTACTTCAAGAACCTCCGATACACATTAAATCCGATCGTGAACTTGTTGTGCGGCAGCAACAGGTTGCTCGAGTTATATCGGCTGGTAGTCGTGGTCTGGGTATTCGAGAAAGTCAGCGCGAACGAGTGTCGTCCCACGCGTTTTTCCAGACCAAAGCCGATCTCGGCGATCGATGTGTTGCGGAAACCGATCACCTGAAAATTGTTGCCAAAGATCGGTTGAACGCGTCCCAATTTGAATCCGACCCGCGGAGTGAATTCGAATATTAACGACCAGGACGGTCGGAGGCCGATGTTGATGCCAAATCCGAACGAACCTGTGCTCTTTGGCAAATGGAATGAATTAGCCACCAGTGCTGGCGGGAAAAAATTCGTCGGGATCGGATTGAACCGGCGTTGGCCGTTAGCATTTATGTGCCAGGCGGGAGCAAAAAATACGTGAACGTATTTACTGATACTCCGGCCCAACATTGCCTGCAAGTTGTAGGTGTACTCTTCGGTGAAGTTGTCGTTGCCTTCGATGCTGGCATAGGCCGAAAGAGCCAGCGGCGACCGTCCCGCTTCGTCCAATATGTGATAACCCAGACCGATCTCAATAGTTCGGCATAACCCCTTAATGCACAGCGGCGACCGGCTGGCACTCACATAAAGTCGATCGGTAATGCCGTAGGCCAATCCCAACGAAGAGACCGACGAACTATCCAGCCCGAGTAACTGACTGGCACTGCCACTAACCGGTCGTACGGGCTGGGCAAAGCGGTGGCTAAAAAACAGATTTAGGCTGCCCTTAACGATCGCCTTGGGTGTTGGGACGTTGATCAAATGATAGTCGTATGGTTCGTGCCCGCGAACTGCGGGATTCTCGTCCTCGTCGTCAGTTTGCGCCACGGCGGGATCAGTTGCGGCGGGTGTTTGTGAATCGGCCGTTGGCTGGTCCAATCGCGTTACGGTCTTGGCCGCGGTGTCGATCTGCCAGCGCACGCCTCCGGTTTCAACCACCACCACGCCGGGCTTTTGATCGTCAAACTGAACCGGCAAGTCTTGCGCAACCGCTGGCGCGGTGACGACCAGTGTTCCCATCATCGCCTCATGGCCGTCGCCGCATTCGATCGAGCAATGAAAGTGGAATCGTCCGACGCGCGCGGCGGTGAATTCGATGGTCTTGCTGGCGCCGCCCGCAACTGATTCGTCGATGTCGTATTCGCGGAGCGAGAATCCGTGGTTCACATCAGTCGAAGTGACGGTCAATCGCACGCGCTGGCCCTGTTCGACGGTGATGACCTTGGGTTCAAACGCGAACTGTTTTGCGGTCACTTTGATCTCGACGGGTTCAGGCGTGGTCGCTGCGGTTTGACCCAGTGCCACGTGAGAGGAAAAGCCGATCGCGCTAGAGGCGATCACGACGGAAAGTAATAGACCCTGCCTCATTTGAAAAGCCTCCTGCCGGGAAAGACAAAAATGAAACCTAGAGTTGCTCGGGGCCGTTTGCTGGAAGACCCGGCCCGTCGTCTTAGGACGCAGTGGCCGGATCGACAGTTTGAGCCGGCTTACGGAATGTAGGCCGCCGGTATCGGCTTATCACTAGAGATCCCAAAGGCGATGGCGCCAAAGCTGTTGGTGCCACTGCGAATCAGGTACCAAGCGCCGTCGCGATAGACCGCTACGTCGGTCTTTCCATCGCCGTCATAGTCGGCGGGCGCGGGAATATCGGTGCTGATACCAAACGCTACGCCGGTAAATCCGGCGGTGCTGCGCAATAGATACCATCCTCCGTCGCTCGGGCGCCAAACCGCGAGATCCGATTTGCCGTCGCCGTCATAATCACCAGCCACCGGTTTGTCTCCGGTGGCGCCGAATTGCTGGGCAAAGAAGCCGTTGTTCGAACTGCGCAGAATGAACCAGCTCGCCGCGGAAGGGCGAAAGACCGCGAAATCGGTTTTAGTATCGCCGTCATAATTTCCGGTCACCGGTATGTCGCCGTTGGTGCCAAAGTTTTGAAAGCGAAACGCTCCATTCGAGCTTTGCAGTAGATACCAATTGCCGTCCGAAGGACGAAAGACGGTGATGTCGTATTTGCCGTCTCCGTCAAAATCGCCCGCCGCCGGTATATCGGTGGCGGCGCCAAAACTTTGCGCGCGGAACGTGTTGGTTTGGCTCAGGATCTGGTACCAGGTACCGTCGGCGGGCCGGAATACCGAAAGGTCGGTCTTATGATCGCCGTCGAAATCACCGGGAGTAATACGGTCGCCGTTAGCGCCAAAGCCTTTTGAAATGAAGGCGTTATCCGAGCTTTGCAAATAGAACCACGCACCCGCCGACGGTCGAAAAACCGCGATATCGGCTTTGCCGTCTCCGTCAAAATCGTTGGGTGTGGGATTGACCACCACCGCGTTGACGTTGATCGTTCCCCTCATGAGAAAGCTGTTGCAGTGCGGGTTGCAGAAATAGGTGAAGGTGCCCGCCTGGGTAAACGTGCGCGAATAGACCGAGCCGGCGGTCGACAACGCACCCGCATCGCAATTCGTATTGGTTGGCGAGCAGAAAACATTACTCGGCACACAGGGCGTGCCCCCGGTTACGCTATGCCCGCCATTTTCCCAAGTCCACCGGATGGTGTCGCCGGCGTTAATGGTGACGGTCGCCGGCTCGAACCTAAATTCGCCGCCCGGAGATACGACAACGTTCACCGTTTGCGCGGTCGCGTTCGGACGCGACACCGTGGGCACCGGGCCTAGATCTAGACGCGGTGTGATCCGAAAATTGTGGTTGTCCGTCGCTGATAGGGGCGACCAAGCTGGCGGCAACTGAAGGCCCAAGTCGTAGGCCGACGTGTCGCATAGCGTTTCCGAGTTCGTCCCTTCACCCTCGTCCGCGCGAATCGGCCCAGCGAAAGCCACGCCATTGATCATTCGTGGAGCTTCACCTCGCTCGCCCAAAGCGACCAGCACGACGACGAAACTCAAGGTTAGTACAACGACAGATACAACACGGCCAGCGGTTCTGAATCTCATGCAACGGTCCTCCCCAGACTATCCAAGCACTATTCCTATGATCTTATCGGGCAAAAATATAATGGCGAATCAAAGGGCTTGGTAGTGAAACTACTGGTTGCCGCGTTTGACATTAATCAAAAAAGGCGAACGAACGCGATAAGTAATAACCACTAGTATCGGTAGCAGGAATGGGACGAAGTGCTTACCAATTCACTGCTGGGGACAAGAATTGCTAGCAAACAAACTGCGTGCGCCGGCTAAACAATGGCGATGGCCGGACAAAGTGTCAATCGAGAGGAGCGATCAACTGCTGCGACGCAACAGAAAAACGCTTAATCGACCCATTTGCTGAGAGATCATTTGGGCCGCGCCAATCAAAAGGCGAACTGCGAGCTTGTTAGATGACTGAATTGTAGCTGACGTTGCATCGGGTGCGGACTAAGTGCGAACCTCCGGCACCGCATCACCGGTGGTTTCCGCTACGCTTTTTAAGTTTTCCAACCAAGTACGAATCGATTCGTTTAATGCACTCTGCAAGAGATTGATCTGGATCCGCACCGGCTTTCCTTCCCATGACTCTTCGGTCTGAACCAGAGTGCCGCCGTCAACCGCCGTAAAATTCCACACGTGGATACCCATGATCCCTTGGGCCAATCCTGACCAGGCGATACGCTGATGCGGGACCAACTCGCCGATGGTCGAAGCGATGTCCATCCCGACCGTGGTCCAGCGAAACACCGAACCAACCGCCAACGGATCATCAAGCTTAGCGCTAGCGATCTCCGGGTTCCACTCGGTCCAGGTGTCGATATCGGTAAGCCGACCCCACACGGCTTCTACCGGAGCAGCAATCACGATCTCGTCCTGGGTAATAACTGGAGCATCTCGGTCAATGTTCATAGCCAAGTACTCTAAACCGGAAGCGAAGATTTGCCCAATTGTTAAGTCGGCTACTCGAAGTCCGGAACCGAGGATTGAATTCGAGTTGAAGTGTGGTACTCAGGCCGAATTCGCGGTCCTGCCAAATTTCGAAGATCGGAACTTACTTAACCACGACGGCTTTTCCGCCGATTCGCTAGTGAGTGTAGCGCCGGCGGCCGTGACCACGTCACACAATTCCTCTAAGTTGTGCACGCGGCTTATTTGGACCTCGTTGAGATAGATCGTTGGCGTGCCGGTGACACCCCCGCCGAACAAGGCGGAATTATAGGCTTCATCGATTCGCGCAGTATAGATCCCATCCGCCATCTCCTGACGATAACGATCTAAGTCCAAACCGGCTTTGCGGGCCAGTTTCGTTAGCCGGTCGTCATCCAACGGTTGGGTTTGCTTGAACAGCAGATCATGCATTTCCCAAAACCGGCCTTGGGCTGCGGCGGCCTCGGCCGCTTGGGCCGCTCGGGCCGCATGCGGATGAAACTTACTCAACGGGAAATGGCGATAGACAAAACGCAATCCGTCCGAGCGTTTGATCAGTTCCTGCATGATCGGATGTAACGCCTGACAATGCGGGCATTCGTAATCGCCATATTCGACCAAGGTCGCGGCCGATGTTACCGCGCCACGTACGTGGTCGCTTTCATCAACCGGTCGCACCAGGCGGACGATATCGTAATCGTTCTGCAAATCAATTCTCCCAGATCAGATCGATCTAACGGCCGAACCATAAGACGATCTCGCGGGGCGCGGCGCGGGCTGTTAGCCACGGAATCGCTTAATGCTTAGTACGGTCGCCACGACGAAGAGCAGTAACGCCGCCACCTGCACGGCCAAGAATACCGGTCCCCCATTAAACGGTTTCAACGCGAGTATCTTCTGAAATGATTGCGCGACCAATACAAAGAAGTTCAGATAAAAAGCAAACATTGCCGTCACAATATAGACCGGTCGCCAGATTCCGGCCAACTTTTGTGAATAACGCGCAAAAACGGCGATGGCCAGTAAGACCAGTGAAAGGATCCCCACGATAACCGGCGGAGTCAACCCGGAAAGCGGTAGAAAGAACCCGGTCACGCTGGTCAAGATAGTAAAGATCAAAGTGAACGCGGTCAGGCCATTCAGCCGCTTGCCGGTCAGCAGTCCGTAAATGACCACGAAGCTGCCAAGAATAGCAACCAAACTAATTCCCACGTGTATTTGCAATATGGTCATGTCGGGCTCCGATCTATGGGAAATAACTCTACCGGAGGGTAACAAAGAAAACAGAGTTAGTTAGATCCTCTGCTTTTTCCGTTATCTCCGGTTAAGTCCGTATTTTTTCTATGCGGGTCACCGGTTATCAACGTCGCTTCATGTCAGCGGTTGAACGTCCGATCAACCAATGTGCCCGCCACTATACTCCGTCAGCTAGGTTACCGAACAGTTAATTGTATTTATCACAGGCCCGCTCAATCACCAGGGTAATTCTTCACCCAAGTGGATGAATTTGCCGGTGTAACCATCGGCTGGCAACGTCGCCAAGGCCACCGAAGTCTTGGCGCCTTCGGGCAACGACAAATCGCCTTGCTGGTTCATGTCGGTCAAGACCGAACCCGGATGTGCCGCGTTCACCTTGATCGGCGTGTCTTTTAATTCATACGCCAAGTGGACCGCATAACCATTCAATGCCGTTTTGGAAATGTCATACGCCGGCACCTTGTAATCATAGATCGGCGACGCCGGGTCGCTATGTAATCCCAACGAACCCAGGCCGCTAGACAAGAAAACGATGCGGCCGGCGTCGGAAAGTTTGACCAGCGGCAGCAAGGCTTGAGTTACCGCAATGGTGTTGAAGAAGTTCGTATCGAAGGTCTTGCGGAAAACTTCCGGCGCGGTTTGACTAGCCGGGATCGGCGCTCCGTTGTCGAATTCGTTCAAGAAAATTCCGGCGTTATTGATCAAAACATCCAACCGGCCATATTTATTCGCGATCGCTTGGCGCGCCGATTCGTGCGTCGCCGTGTCATCAACATCAAGTTGAATAAATTCAGATTCGAGGCCCTCGCTTTTCAATTGGGTTACGGCTTCCGCGCCTTTTTCTTCGCTGCGCGAACCGATCAATACCTTGAACCCTTGCTGGGCCAACTGCCGCGCCGTTTCCAATCCGATACCGCGATTGGCGCCGGTAACTAATGCTATTTTCTGATTTGTGTTCTCGCTCATCACTGCTCCCTCGGTTCTAAAAACATTGAATAATGGACGTGCCCTGAAGGTGATCCTCCCGGGCACGAAAGAACGGTTGATACCTAGCCGGGCCAGGCCCGCAAGGTCAGTTGAACTACGCGCCGAAGTTCAGCCGACGTGGCCCCACTGGCGGCCTGCACCGCCAAGCCACGGATCACCGTAGAGACATAACGGGCCAGATCGGCCGGGTTGGCGTCGGACGACAGATCGCCTTCCTTTTTCGCGCGCTGCAACCGCTTGCGTAAGGCAACTTCGCCGGCCGACCGGCGCGAGCGCAATTCCTCGCAAACGCCCTTGGCCCCGTCGCCCGTGACCAGTGCCGCCTGCACCATAAAGCAACCCGCCGGTGTGCCCGGTCGGGTTTGTAATCTAACCACGCCCTGCAGCATTGATTCCACCACCGCGAGGGCGGTCGGTTGATCCAATGCCCGCTGGATAAAGCTAAGTCGTTCTGCTTCGTAACGATCGACGGCGGCCCGAAACAGACTTTCCTTGTCGCCGAAAGCGGCGTACAAACTGGGTCGGTTGATACCCATTGCGGCCGTTAGGTCGGTCAACGAAGCGCCCTCGTACCCCTTAGACCAAAACACCTTCAGGGCCTGACCCAACGCTTGCTCACGGTCGAACTCGCGCGGTCTTCCTTTGGCCGGAATGGATACCTTCTTCGTCATACAGACTGAGCATAAACCCGTCGTCGGGGAAATGTCCAGTCTGATTTGTACTGAACGGTACAAAATGCTAGATTAGTCGCCAGCCAGGTTCGATCATTCGTGGTATACGGTCGGTGCAGAGGAGGAGAACGGGCAAATGAATAACGTGATTTTGCCTAAAATTACGGCGTTTCGGTGTGGTCTAGTTTTGGCCTTAGTGATTTGCGGCTCGGGAGTGGTGGCCGCGAAAACAATTGGATACCAAGCGCTGGACGCGCAGGTAAACGGAGTCAAGATCCATTTTTTGAAAGCGGGCACGGGCAAGCAGCCGATGGTTCTGATCCATGGTTTCGGTGACACTTCGCATATGTGGATACCGTTGTTCGCCGAGCTAGGTAAGGATTACACCATCATCGCGCCTGACCTACGCGGGTTGGGCGGGTCGTCGCGCCCCGAATCGGGCTACGACAAAAAGTCGGCCGCCGTTGATATTCACGAGTTGGTTAAGAGCCTCGGTTATCAAAAGATATTTCTGGTGGGCCACGATATTGGACTGATGGTGGCCTACGCCTACGCCGCGCAGTTTCCCGCTGAGGTCGAAAAGCTTGCCTTGCTGGAGGCGCCCATACCAGGCGTTGGCGATATCTGGCAACAGATCTACACGAACCCGGCCTTGTGGCATTTTCACTATGTGTTTAGTCCGATCGCACTGGACCTCGTAAAAGGTCGCGAAAGAACTTTCCTCGAGCATTTTTGGCAGAGTCTATCGGCCCATCCGGAAAAGTTTTCCGAAGCCGACCGCCGGCTTTACGCCAAGTCATATGCGCAACCGCGAGTCATGCGCGATGCCTTCGAATACTTCAAAGCGTTTGATAAGGTTGACGCAGTTGATAACCGTCGTTTCGCTCAGACCAAGCTTCCGATGCCGCTGCTAGTGATCGCCGGCGATAAAGCCATGGGCGGTGCGTTAGAGGCGCAGGCGCATATCGTTTCCGATCACGTGACGGCGATACTGTTCGCCGACACAGGACATTGGTTGATGGAAGAGCGGACCAAAGAGACGAAGGCGGAACTGGTTAAGTTCTTTGGGAACTAGCCCGGTAGTACAGAAAGTTGGAGAAGCTTGCAAAATTACGAAATGGTCGACGTTTCGGTTGGAGGGCTGCCACTTTTGGGCAGCTATCGACGGTGTGTGATCAAAGTTTACGTCGGTAACGCGGCTATGCCGCTCTATGTGCGGAAAGGTTCTACCTTTCAGGCAGTTAAATAAAATAGACTGCGGCTATGCCGCCGGGGGCGTAGCCCCGGAGAGACCAGGAAGGGGCTACTTTTAGGCGAGGCGGAGCCATCGCCGCACAAAGAGCGGCGGAGCCGCGGAAATGCGATTGGAACTG
>JBDSEC010000307.1:0-2761 GCA_039920205.1 Pyrinomonadaceae bacterium | reverse complement strand
CAGGCCATTGTCCTTGACCGTCAACCCCGCCATCGAGATCTTTCCGGTGTATTTCATGTCGCCGACGCTGAATTCGACGTTCATGCCTTTGACCGTAACATCCACGAAATGCGGTTCCGGATCTTCGGCGCCGCCCTGGGCAACCTTGACGATCGCCCGCCATTTACCGCCCCCGGCAAAGATGGCTACTTCCATTCCGTCCAGATCGCCCGATTGCTTATTGGCCGTAAATCCGCCGTAAACGCCGCCGATGCTGGCGGCCGGATGGTTATGTCGCTTTTGCGCGAGCGCCGCCGGCACAATGATCAAACAGACTGCGACGGTGAGAAGCGCGCGTGTTAAATGCTTCATGTGAATTCTCTCCTTTTAGGTGGTGCTTATCGAATCAATTCAGTTCCAACGAACACTTGAATCCCGTACGCGTTGAAGTGGACGCATTCTACCCAATTTCATTTATACTTGATAGATAAAATTCACTTATCGAGGTACGCCAATGTTAACGCAAGCAGAAAAGGGAGCCGCCTTCCGCGCGCTGCATGAACGTGAGGGAGCATTTATCATTCCCAACCCGTGGGATGTGGGCACGGCCCGGATCATGGCACACCTGGGTTTCGAAGCCCTAGCGTCAACCAGTGCGGGGTATGCTTTTTCTCTGGGCCTTCAAGACAACCGCGTCGGGCGCGATCGTATGATGCGCCATGTCGCAGAACTGTCTGCGGCTACGGATCTGCCGGTAAGCGCCGATCTCGAGAATGGATTCGGCGACGACCCGGAAACCGTAGCCGAAACGATCCGCCAAGCGGCCGCGGCCGGTTTGGCGGGGTGTTCGATCGAGGATTCTACCGGTCGTGCAGATGATCCGATCTACGCTTTTGAACACGCGGTCGACCGGATCCGCGCGGCGGCCGAAGTAGCGCGCAGCCTTCCCTTCACTTTCACCTTGACCAGCCGGGCCGAGAATTTCCTGGTCGGGCGGGACGATATTGCGGACACGATCCGCCGATTGCAGGCATATCAGGAAGCGGGGGCGGATGTATTGTACGCGCCCGGCTTGAGCGACCGGGCCGACCTGGCCGCAGTGATCAGTTCGGTCGATCGGCCCGTGAATGCCTTGGCCGGGTTTGGCTTGAACTTTAACGAGTTGTCGGAACTGGGCGTGAAGCGGGTCAGCGTGGGTGGATCGCTTACGCGCGCAGCGTATGGCGCGGTGATCCGCGCCGGGCGCGAAATGCTGGATCACGGGACGTTCAACTTTTCGGACGATGCGGTGCCGTTTCGCGAACTGAGCAACATGTTCCCGGACTAATCTGGTTCGACGTCGATAACTTCGCGCACGGCGGGGCGCTTGGTTACCTGGGTTATCTCATCGGCATTGATCGGATCCAATTCCCGGACCGGCTCGGCGTCGATCGCAGACGGAGCCGCGGTAAGGCGCGGATGCTTGATGGGTTCCACCACTCGCAGGGTCAGTTCGTGCGGGCGCGGCAGCAGGCACAATCCCGCCACGAACAAGGCCAAGCAGAAGAATGAAAGGTAACCCGTCGCGGGTGCGAACGGTTGTAGGTTCAATGTGCCCAGCGATAACCCCTCGAGGATCGTCCCCGTCAGTTTTTGCAACCAACTACCCGCCGGGGCCGATAGTGCGGCCACCAATATATGTTTCAAGACGAAGGCCAATCCGAACATCGCCGCCAGGCTACGCAACAGTTGCCGCGGATCGAACGGCGAGAACAGATTGTTCCACATCGTCCAAAGGAAAAAGAACGCAAACAGCCAGAACAGCAAGCCGCTTTCCGGCAGCACCGAATTGAACGCTTGCGCCGCGCCGAAGAAGAGCGTCATCAACGTTAACGCGTGCGCCACGTTGGTCAGCGGCGGCTGATCGGAACTCAACCACTGGTCCAATACGATAAGGCGACCGCGCAGGAACAGCGCCATCAGCATCACCGCCAAGATCAAAGTGATCAGCGGCGGCGCGACAAACAGAAACGCCCGCTCAGGCTCGCTCACGCGCAATCCACCCAATAAGGCCACCGACAAGAACAACGTCGGCAGCAGCAGGTAACGCACCAGGGCGTCGTTGCGTGATTGATCTTTTGCGCTCATTTACGGGTGCGGAAAATTTTCAATGGGTTCAGATCGCTCAGCGTCCGTTCTGACCCATCTTGCATTTCAGCCTTAAGCTCGGCCGGCGTATGCATTCCCAGGTCCGGATCGGGGACATTCAAGATTCCATTGGGTGCGACCGCGATAGCGTGGTCCACGACCTCGACCCCCTGCTTGAACAGCGTGTCATCATCATAGGTCCGTCCCCATCCTTCACGATAGAAAGCATAGGCGATATAGAACTGGGTTAATGCGTCCTGTTTGGCCGGATCGGCGCGGCCCCATTCATCCCGCGCGGCGCGATATTGTTCCTGCCGAAAAAGAGCCAAAGCGGTGTCGAACTTTTTTTGATCGATCTGATAGGTGCCGGCGGTGACTTGGGTGTTAGTTGCGACTTCTTTGAACGTGCGCGGTTGGGTGGTGTAAAGCCAGACCACGAACACGGCAAAGACCAGCGTCCAAACGATCCCAATGCTTTGAATAATTCGATTCTGCATAAACAGCCGGCCGCCCCCGCGGGTAAGATGAGGCTAGGGGGTATTGCGGGTTGTGTCAATAATGTCGGGTGTCGGGTGTTGGGTGTCGGGTGTCGGATGCTGGCGATCTCTTTCACTTCATATTCTTCAGCGAAGCAGCGATCAACTTCTTTAGCACA
>JBDSEC010000306.1:0-4961 GCA_039920205.1 Pyrinomonadaceae bacterium | reverse complement strand
TTAAGGAACTGCTGGACTTGGTCGGGTTAGAGCCCGCGCGGTTCGCGGGTAGGTATCCGCGCGAGCTTTCCGGTGGCCAACGGCAGCGGGTTGGTGTTGCGCGGGCACTCGCTGCGGACCCACCACTGCTGCTGCTTGATGAACCATTTGGCGCGCTAGATCCGTTGACGCGCGCGGCGCTGCAGACTGAGTTTGCCGAATTGTCACACAACCTAAACAAGACCGCGATCTTTGTCACCCATGATGTGCGCGAAGCACTTCTGCTCGGCAGCCGGATCTGTTTGATGGATGCCGGGCGGATCATTTTGTCGGCGACTCCGGATGAGTTCCGGCATTCGAGTGTGCCGCTGGCCCGCGCGTATCTGGACACGTTCGAGCTCGGCGAGGTAGGGAGGAAGTCATGAACGCTTGGCTTCAATTTCTGCAGGCCAACGGGCGCGAGTTGCTGGGCCTGATCCGCGAACATTTCGTACTGGTCTTTATCTCGACGTCCATCGCAGTGCTGATCGGTCTGCCGGCGGGGGTTCTATTAACGCGTTATCCTCGCTTGCGCGGACCGGTGCTGGGCTTGGCGAATATTATGCAAACGGTGCCGAGCCTCGCCCTATTTGGCCTGCTGATTCCCTTACCGTTCATCGGGGGCATCGGCGCGCGCACCGCCATCGTAGCCTTGGTTCTCTACGCCTTGCTTCCGATCATCCGCAACACGGTGACGGGTATCTTAGGTGTTGACCCGAACGTGCGCGAAGCCGCCGTCGCCATGGGCATGACCGATCGGCAGATCCTCTGGCAAGTGGAATTGCCCTTGGCCATGAGCGTCATCCTAACTGGCGTACGTGTGGCGGTGGTGATCTCGGTCGGCGTGGCCACCATCGCGGCCTTGGTCGGCGCGGGTGGATTAGGCACCTATATCTTTCGCGGGGTGCGGCAATACGATAATCACTTGATCTTGGCCGGCGCGGTGCCCGCGGCCTTGATGGCGCTACTGGCCGATTTTCTGTTGGGTCTATTAGAGAAGCGATTTGATACCAGCGTGCGGCCAAACCGGGCCCGGGGCCGGCGATACGTTCTGATCAGTGTGGCGGCGGTTCTGGTTCTGCTCTTCTCGGGACTTTATCTTACTCAGAGACTGCGTCAATCCAATGCCTCCACCAACCCGGGCCAGCCGAAGGTCATCGTCGCGTCGAAAGATTTCACCGAGTCGATCATCTTGGCCGAGATCTTTGCGCAGATGCTCGAGGCCCGCGGGATCACGGTCGAGCGCCAGTTCGAGCTCGGCGGCAATGTCCCGCATGACGGAATGATCAACGGCAAGATCGACGCCTATCCCGAATATACCGGGACGGCATTTACCGCGATACTGAAGCATCCACCGATCACCGACACCCAGGCGGTTTACGCTCAGGTCAAGCGCGAGTACGCCGAACAATTCAAGATCGTGGTTGGACCACCGCTCGGGTTCAGCAACGACTTTGCGATCCTGGTGCGCGGCGAAGAAGCGCGGCGGCTGAATCTGAAAACGATCTCCGACGCGGCTCCGTACGCCAAGAACTGGCGGGCCGGCTTTGGTCAGGATTTCATGTCGCGCGCGGATGGATATGCCGGCTTCTCGAAAGCCTACGGCCTGCAATTCGCCGCCCGGCCCAGCGAGATGGATCTTTCACTCACCTATCAAGCCTTGAAGACAAAGCAGGTCGATTTGATCGCCGGCAATTCCACGGACGGACTGATCGCCGCGCTGGACCTATTCCAATTGTCCGACGACAAGCACTACTTCCCGCCCTATCAAGCCGTCCTCCTGGTGCGCCAATACATCGTCGTCCGCGTCCCCGCCGTGGGCGAAGTCCTGAACCGACTGAATAATGTTATAACCACAGAAGCGATGCGTAAGCTTAACTTCGAAGTCGACGGCAAAAAGCGCTTTCCCAAAGATGTGGTCCACGAATGGCTGTCCGCGCAAGGGCTCTGATGGTCCGGAGAATCACCCACGACTTCTGCGCTGTGTCGTAATGAGGTCAGTACCACCTGTGATAACGGGTGGGTCGAGGCTTCAGCCGAGCCGTCTGACATCTGCCGTTTCGCTGCTACTAGTCTTGGTTTAATTGGCCCGTGCCTTCGGAGGTGCTTGTGCACCGTCGCTTAGAACCCAAACTGATCTCGACCCTGCGCGCGGGATACACCCGCAAACAATTTCTCGCCGATCTGGGTGCTGGCATCACCGTCGGGATCGTGGCGCTTCCCCTGGCCATCGCCTTCGCCATTGCCTCGGGCGTTAAGCCCGAGCAGGGTCTCTACACCGCCATCGTCGCCGGCTTCGTCATCGCGGTTTTGGGCGGCAGCCGCGCGCAGATCAGCGGCCCGACCGGTGCCTTCATCGTCATTGTTTACGGCATTGTGCAGAAATACGGCTATGACGGATTGGCCGTCGCAACCTTGATCGCAGGCGTGATCTTGGTCGTCATGGGATTGGCGCGGATGGGCGTGCTGCTGAAATTCATTCCCTATCCGGTCACGGTCGGGTTCACCGGCGGGATCGCGTTGATCATATTTTCCTCGCAAGTACCAGATTTCCTGGGCCTACGGATGGGCCAAGTTCCGGCGGACTTTATCGCCAAATGGATCGAGTTTGTAAAACATGGGTCGACGGTAAATCTTTATGCGTTGGGCGTGGGCCTGGCCTCGTTGTTGATCATCGTTTTGTGGCCCCGGGTAACGCATCGCCTGCCGGGACAATTGATCGCGATCTTGGCGCTAACGCTGGTCGTACATTTCTTCCACTTGCCGGTGGATACGATCCAAACTCGTTTTGGCGCGGTGCCGAGCTCGCTGCCGGTCCCCCACCTGCCGGCCATGAGTTGGGCGTTGGTCCAGCAGATGTTCCTGCCGGGTGTGACCATCGCGTTGTTGGCGGCGTTGGAATCGCTGTTGGCCGCGGTGGTAGCGGATGGGATGTTGGGGACGCGTCATCGTTCTAATATGGAGTTGATCGCCCAAGGCGCGGGGAACATTTCGGCTGTTCTATTCGGCGGCATTCCGGCGACCGGTGCGATCGCACGTACGGCGACCAATATCAAAAGCGGTGGGCGGACGCCGGTGTCGGCCATCGTCCACTCGGTGGTGTTGCTGCTGATACTCCTATTCGTCGGAAAGTGGGCGTCGTTGATACCCATGGCTACGCTGGCGGCGATCTTGTTGGTGGTCGCCTATCACATGAGCGAGTGGCGCCACTTGGTCAGCCTGATGCGCAGCCCTAAGAGCGATGTGGCGGTGTTGATCGCGACCTTCCTTTTGACCGTCTTCATCGACCTGACCACGGCGATCCAAGTTGGGGTGTTGCTGGCGGCGTTCCTCTTCCTGCAGCGGATGTCCACGCAAACCCAATTCAATCTGATCACCGATAGTCTGCGCGAAAACGAAGACGACGAAACCCGGGACATGTCTGGCGTAGACATTCCGCGGGGGGTCGAAGTGTTCGAGATCTACGGATCGCTCTTCTTCGGCGCGGTCGAGCATTTCAAGGACGCCTTGGGCCGGGTGGCGAACCGGCCCCAGGTGATGATCCTCAGAATGCGGGACGTGTTGTCCCTGGACGCCAGCGGTCTTCATTCACTGGAAGAGTTTCTTAAAGAAACCCGGGCCAAGGAGTGTGATTTGATCCTCTCCGCCGTCGCGGAACAACCACTAAAGGTAATGCGCCAAAGCGGCTTCGCAACGACCCTGGGCGAAGAGAATATCGCCGCCGACATTTTTGCGGCCCTGGCGATCACCCGGGCCCGACTGGGCCAGGCGGAAAACCCGGCGGCGCCTGAAAATGCCCAGGCAAAATCAACCAAATCAACTAATTACTGACCTCCAGCATCTGAAATCTGCCGCTTCGGCATGCACGGCAGAAACCCGACCAAAAGTAGGGAGGGTGCCAATGGGAAGAGGCTTAGCCGCGGATTTACGCGGATCAAAACGGATCTGAGGGATTTTAGAGTGACGACTGGGAGGCAAAGTGCAGAGAGCCAAAGGCCCATTCGCCTGGACATCTCGAGATCTGGTTGAGAATTTCAAAGACAACTTAAATTAATTCGGTGTTAAAATCGCGAAAATTCTGGAGTGACCAAATGTCATGGCCAAAGCCGAAATAAAAACCCGACCGACCGACGTGAAGGCTGAGGATTTTCTCAATACGATTGACGACGCACAAAAGCGCGAAGATAGCTTTACCGTCATGCAGATCATGTCCAAGCTGTCCGGCGACGAACCTAGAATGTGGGGACCGGCGATCGTGGGCTTTGGTTCGAGCATGCTGAAGTACGCCAACGGGCACGAACTGGAATGGCCCAAACTCGCATTCTCGCCGCGCCAGGCGGGACTGACGCTTTACTTCGCCGATGATTTCGCCGGGGAGTACCACGAGCTGCTGGGAAAGCTCGGCAAGCATACAACCAGCAAATGCTGCCTTTATATCAAGCGGCTGTCGGACGTGGACCGGAAGGTACTGACGCAGTTGATCAAGGCTTCGCTGAAGCCCGTGAAGAGCGGTGGTTCGTCGATCAGGGCGACCCGCTAGTTTAGGAGTAGGCGACAATCATGGCCAAAGCCGAATTAAAGACCCAGAAGACCGAAGCGAGCGTCGAGGATTTTCTAAAAAAGATCCTGGACGAGCAGAAACGTGCCGATAGTTTCGCCATCATGGAGTTGATGAGCAAGGCCACACGTTCGGAAGGGAAGATGTGGGGACCGGCGATCGTCGGATTCGGCTCGCGGCTCTTGAAATACCCGAACGGCCGCGAATTGGATTGGATGAAGATCGGCTTCTCGCCTCGCAAAGCGAACCTGACCCTCTATATCGGCGTCGGCGGACTAGAAGAGTACGACGACCTGTTCAAGAAGCTAGGCAAACACACAATTGGCAAAGGCTGTCTCTACATCAAGCGGCTGTCGGACGTCGATATGGGTGTGCTAAAGAAGTT
>JBDSEC010000305.1:0-9075 GCA_039920205.1 Pyrinomonadaceae bacterium | reverse complement strand
CATCGCCGTCGGCAAGAACGCCGGAAAGAACGATTGCGCCGAGAATTACCGATCATCTCGCTGGTGGGCTATACCAATGCGGGAAAATCAACGTTATTGAATGCTTTGACGGCTAGCACGGTTCATGCCGAGCGGCGGATGTTTGCGACGTTGGATCCAACCTCGCGGCGGTTGCGCTTGCCGCGCGAACAGGAAGTGATCATCAACGACACGGTGGGGTTCATCCGCGACCTGCCGCCGGATCTGCTGTCGGCCTTTCGGGCCACGCTTTCCGAGATCAGCGACAGCGATCTTTTGATCCATCTGGTCGATGCCAGCAACGCACAATGCGTGCAACATATTGAATCGGTTGAACGGATCTTAGGGGGCCTTGATCTGGGCGAAATACCGCGCCTTTTGGTCTTTAACAAATCCGACCTGGTGGACCCGGACACGCTGGAAGCCATGAAACGTCAATCGAACCATGGTGCGCTGCACGAAGCGATCGCGATCTCGGCGTTGAAACCGGAAACGCTACGGCCGTTCTTGGATGCGGTCGGGGCGATCCTGTCGCGTGATCTAACGGACCCGCATCACCCCGATACGCAGTTTGATCAAGAGGAAGAGTTGGCAGAGGTCGCTTCGTAGTTTCGTATGAAGAAACGACGCCCCGATCTGGTTTCGCCGACCGAACGCTTGCGTTTGGGTCTGCTGCGCCGGGTCTCACAATTTTTCGAACGCATCCCGATCAAGGTTCGCTTTGCCGGCCTGTTCTTACTATTCGTTTTTGCGGCGACGGCGTTACTGGACATGAATTTGACCCGGGTCGCGACCGCGGAGTATCGCGAAGGTGACATCGCGCGAAGGACCGTAGTGGCGCCCGACGATTTTACCGCCCCGGATGTGATCGAGACCGACCGCAAGCGCCGCGCGGCCCGCACGGCGACTCCGCCGATCTTTATCTTTGACGAATCGGTCGTGGAATCGTCGATCCAAGACCTGCGCACTCAGTGGAAGTCATGGGAAGATCAAACGGCGAAACCCGGTTCGAATAACACCTCAGTTGCGTGGCCGGTGCCCGGCGGTGCGGAAGCCGCGGCCGTGCTGGTCCAGCGTGGCCTGAACCATCGCGACCTGGAATCACTCGAACGGCTGCTGGAACGCCCCCCGGACGAATACGTTTTTAACGATTCAGATGCCGCGCACCTTTCCACCAAGCTGGTTCTGATAAGTAAAGGCGCTCCGGGAATGCGCCACGAGATCGATCAACTGACCACCGCGTTGCGGCCGCTCTCGTCAGTGCGCCGCAATCTGCAGGAACAGATCACCCGCTTGCCGGGCTGGACGGCGGCCGAAGTTAACGCCGTATTTCCCGCACTTTCGTCGCTGGTAAGACCGTCACTGGTTTACGATCCGGTCACGACCGAGTCCGCCATACGCCTGGCCGAAGCCGCCATTGCCCCGGCGTTTATCTCGCTTAAACGAAATCAATTGTTGATCCGCGAAGGCGAGATAGTCACCACCCAGACCCTCCCGCAGTTGGCCGCGGTCAACGAGTACGAACGCAAAAAGCGTCCCTGGCATCACTTGGCGGGTCTTTTGGCCATCGTGGCGGCATTGTTTTGGATCGCCTGGAAGTTCGTCGAGCATCGCAGCGCCGCCGTATCGTTGCAAATGACGCCACGCCGGGTTTACGCATTGGTCGGTTCCGCCATCGTAATGCAGACCCTGTTCATGCGCTTTGGTTTTACCATCGCCGATCTGACCGCGGCGCAGAGTACGAGGTTTCCGCTGACCGACCCATCCATCTGGGGATATGGAATCCCGATGGCGGCCGCGGCCCTGCTGGTCGCCTTACTGGTTGATTCCAAGTTAGCGTTTCTGACTGGTTTGGTCACTGCATTGTTTGCTGGATTGCTGGCTTCGAACGGCATCCACATGACCTTTTACGCCATCATTTCGTCGTCGGTGGCGATCTATGGCATTGGCCGTTATCGCGATCGTCAATCGGTGACCATTGCCGGGTTGTTGGTGGGAGTGATCAACGCGCTGATGGCGATCGCGATCGTCGCCTTCGAACAGCGGCCGCTTAACCTACGTACCGTGTTGTGGTGCATGTTGTTTGGAATTATCGGCGGATTGTTAACCTCTGTCTTTACCGCGGGCGGTCTGCCGATCAACGAATCGGTCTTTGGCATTTTGACGGACGTGAAATTGCTCGAGCTTTCCAATGCCGATCTACCGGTATTGGGCCAGATGGCGTTACGCGCGCCGGGCACGAATCAGCATTCACACGCGGTTGGACAGTTGTGCGAAGAGGCCTGCCGCGCGATCGGCGCTAATTCCCTGTTGGCGCGCATCGGCGCGCTCTATCACGACATCGGCAAGTTAGGCGCTCCGGAATATTTTGTCGAAAATCAGCACGGCCATAATCCGCACGACAAATTGCGACCGTCCAACAGCGCCCGTATCATCACCAGCCACGTAACCTACGGGTTAAAGTTGGCCAAAGAGATCGGACTACCGCAAAAGATCGCCGACTTTATTCCGCAGCATCACGGAACCCGGACGCTGCATTTCTTTCTGCGGAAGGCACAGGTGGCCGCCCGGCCGGGCGAGGTGGTGGACGAAGCGGACTTTCGCTATCTCGGACCCAAGCCGCAGTTCAAGGAAGCGGCCATCATGATGATCGCCGATTCTTGCGAAGCGGGCGCCCGTTCGTTGGCGCATCCGGATCCCGAAAATGTAAGTTTGATCGTAAATAAGATCGTTGATGCCATCGTCACCGATGGCCAACTAAATGAATGTGATCTGAATTTGCGCGAATTGACGTTGATCCGCGAATCGATGGTGAGTTCGCTGGCCGCGATCTATCACGCGCGGGTCGATTACCCGGGATTCAACCCGCCGTCGCAAGATAGTCTTCGCGTAGTGCCGGATGGGACGCTGGATACCGAAGAGCGCGGCATCAGTTACCGCACGGCCGCGGAGGTCCCCATCAACGCCAGCGGTGAGGTTGAGGATGAAGCGGTCGTTCGCGATGTGCCCGCCGAACCGCGACCGGTCCGATCAAAGGTAAAATAGGTCCAAATTGATCCTTAGGTCCTATGGGGAATTACCTTTAAATCCCGGTAACAATTTGGCGTACGTTGTCTCCAGATCCTCGGACACGACCCGCGTCTCGCTCACCGCGGTCATAAAATTTACATCTCCGGACCAACGCGGCATTACGTGTTGATGATAATGACCGGCCACCCCGGCGCCCGCCGCGGCTCCCAGATTCATTCCCAGATTAAACCCATGCGGATGATAGACATCACGCAACGCCGTCTGGGCGCGTTTAGAAAGATCCATCATCTCGTCGGTGGATTCTTTGGACGCCGCGTCCAGATCGGCCAGATGCGCGAAGGGAACGATCAGCAGATGTCCGCTGATATACGGATAGATATTTAGAATTATGTAGTTGAACGAGGCGCGGAGGAGAATGCGCTTTTCGACATCGGTACCTGGCGCGGCCGGGATGTCGCAAAAAATGCAGGCGTTGGGGTCGTGCCGGCTGCCGGAGCCACTGCTTTTAATATAGTCGTACCGCCACGGGCTCCAGAGGATGTCCACACCACCACCGTTTAATTAGGCCGGGGTTTCATCGCCCACGGACGCCGCGTTGATCAGTTCTTTAAGTTCTTTACCAGGCTTGAAATAAGGGATACGCTTGGCCGGGATATCGACCGGGTCGCCTGTCTTTGGATTACGGCCGCGTCGCGAACCGCGCTCGCGCACGCGAAAGCTGCCAAATCCGCGCAGCTCGATCTTCTCGCCCTGATTAAGCGTATCGATAATACTTTCAAAGACGATCTCGACCAGCCGCTCGGCATCCTTTTTGGTCAGCTCGGCGGCTTTTGCCACGTCTTCGACTAGTTCCGCTTTAGTCATGTTTTCACCTCGCCGTCCGTCGACAGCCAGCGTCAAACTTTCCGATTTTTCCCCGGTATGCCAAGACCCAAAACCGTGAGTAGCGAACGTGGCTAACAGTAACAGAAAACATGACTTAACGGCAAGATTAACTTTGCGCCGGCCAAAAAAACCAAGGCCCGGAACCATGGTCTCAAGCGATCAAGCCTGAGGCCACAATTCCGGGCCTGGATCAATACGGTCTGAAGTGACTATTCCGAATCTTCGTTCGATTCGGTCTTGCTGCCAAAGTCAGCCAATTCGAACAAGCTAGCCATGCCGCCCTTGGCTTCTGACGAGTAGGTCTTGGTATCAACGATCTGCTCGTCCGCATGGGCCGCACGGGCCGAAAGACCGATCTTCTTCGACTCGGGTTCGATACGAAGGATGCGGAATTCCATCTCTTGGCCGATCTGGACCACGTCCTCGGGTTTGTTGGCGCGTTCCTCCGAAAGTTCAGAAATGTGACACAAACCCTCGAGGTTATCACCCAGTTCAACAAAGGCGCCAAAGTTGGCAAAGCGCGCGATCTTACCTTGCACGACATCGCCCGGTTTGTGATTGGTAACGAAGAGATCCCACGAATTCGGCTCGAGGTCCTTGATCGACAGCGAGAGCCGGCGATTTTCGGAATCGATGCTGGTAATGACCGCATCGATCTCTTGACCCTTCTTCAGGAGCTCGCCCGGATGTTTGATCCGCTTGGTCCAGGAAATATCCGAAACGTGAACCAATCCATCCACGCCCTCTTCGACTTCGATAAAGGCGCCAAAATCAGTCAAATTGCGCACGCGTCCGTTGACCCGGTCGCCCACATGATAGCGCTCGCGTAGCGTATCCCACGGATTTGTCTGGGCCTGTTTCATGCCCAAGCTGATACGGCGGGCCTTGGAGTCAATACCCAAAACCTCGACATTTACGGTTTCGCCGTTGTTGACGATCTTGCTCGGGTGCTTGGCCCGTTTGGACCAGCTCATTTCCGAGACGTGTACCAAACCTTCGATGCCTGCTTCAAGTTCGACAAAGGCGCCATAATCGGTGACGCTGGCGACCTTACCCTGCAGTTTCAAGCCTACGGGGAAACGTTCCTCGATGCTGGCCCAGGGATCCGGTTGTAATTGCTTGTAGCCCAGCGAAACTCGCTCGCGTTCGCGATCGAATTTCAACACCTTGACCTGAACATTGTCGCCAACGTGGAACAATTCGGAAGGATTCTGCAAGCGGCCCCAGGTCATGTCGGTAACGTGCAACAAACCATCTATGCCACCGAGATCCACGAAAGCGCCGTAGTCGGTCAGATTCTTGATCTGCCCCTCGACGATGATGTCCTCTTCGATCTGACCGAGCGTTTGATCCTTCTTACCGGCGTTCTCGGCTTCCAGCAAGATCTTTCGCGAGAGCACTACGTTCGAGCGCTTGCGGTTCAGTTTGATGACCTGTGCTTCGATCTCTTGATTGCGCAAAGCATCCAAATTGCGGATGGGACGCACGTCGATCTGCGAACCGGGCAGGAAGGCTGCAATACCGTTGATGTCAACGCGAAGTCCGCCCTTGATGCGTTCAGTGATGCGGCCCTTGACCGGAGTTCCGTCGTTGAAGGCTTTTTCCAACTCGTCCCATGACTTCATGCGGACGGCGTCGGCGCGAGATAGCACCGGAAAACCTTCCATGGTTTCCATGCTCTTGACCAACACGTCCACTTCGTCACCGCGTTTGACCGTCAACGCGCCATCTTCCATGAACTCTTCTTGCGGAACGATGCCCTCGGATTTATAGCCAAAGTCGATGACCACGCCACGCTCCGTAATTCCGACCACGGTGCCGCGCACAACTTCGCCTTCCTGAAAGGCAGCCTGTTCCTGTTCGAATTGTTCCAGAATGGCCAAGAAACCGGAATCCGATTTGCCCTCGTCTTCGTCTTCGTCGTCATGGGACGGCGCTGCCGGAGCGGCGGTTGCGGGTGCGGGTGCGGGCGCTGGTTCCGGTTCAACCGCGGCCGGTGTAGCCGGCGCGGCTTCGGTTTGTGCCGGAGCGGTGGCAGCGGCTTCGGTCCCACCCGACGTTACATCGGAAGTCGTTTCGGCAGCGGCCGGTTGGGTCGGTGATTCGTTGTTGGTGTTATCCTCGCCCTCAAGCGGCTTGGTTTCTTCGGTGGACATGCGGACTCCTGTTAACCTACCTAAAGTGTTCTTGCGGACGACAACTTAAGCCGTCCTTCCCCATAAAATGACCGTATAGCACAAGACATTGGACGCCACACGGTTCTCCGCCGAAAGCGAAGTCGCGTTTGGTCCAAACCCTGTGACAATAAGCCGGATGATCGCAGCGGCGGGGGGTATCGAGCAGAAGAGAGATTTGGAAAAAATGGTTGATTGACGATAAACTTTCCACGTTACTCTTAGTCGCCCGCTTGGTCCGACTATACCAGTCACCTGACAAGGTAGATTGGCAATGTACACGCCAAATTGCTGACCTGTCAAGGCTTGAACCGGCAGTGCGAAAAAATGACACGGACGGATCAGCGCCAAATCGACTTGGCGTTTGATCCGTCCAGGCGAATTACCTATGAATTATAGGTTACTTTACTTGAACCGCGGTTTTTAGCGAAACCGCGTTTCGGCGATCGACCACGTAAATTCCAGCCGAATGGGTAGCGACAAAGATCCGATTCGGATTCCGTTGATCAAACGCCAGAGCCCAGACCCGTTGGCTGGGTAATCCAGCGTTTTGCGGATCGATCCGGTTCCAGGTTTGGCCGCCGTTGGCCGAGCGGTAAAGTCCACCGCCGCGCTCGAAAGCACTGCCGGCGTAAACCTCGTTACTGTCATTCGGATTGATCAGAATGCTGTAAAAGTCACCAACGGGCAGATCGCCGCCGCGACGGCTCCACTTGTTTCCGCCATCAGTCGTTAGAAACAGCGTTTGTCCCGTTCCGACAAACATATGATCCGCGCGTTGGGGATCCTGTACGATCACATTAATAGGTGCGACCGCAGGAATCCCTGCGACTTGATCCCAGGTCCGCCCTCCGTCGCCGGAACGCAGAACACCCGAAGTTGCCGTTCCGACCCAGATCTCACCGGGTTGCCCCACGGCAGTCCAAACGCAGGTAGTCCGAGGATCATGACCCGTCGAAAAAGTCATCCGATCCCATCCGCGCGTCATATCAAAGCTGCGGAACAATCCACCATTGGTCGCCGCCAAGATCCCGGTCTTGGCGCCGTTCTCGTCGTAATAGTAAGTAAGCGCATTGATCTTGTCGTTCAACATCGACACGTGCATCAGGGCTGGCACCTTGGATACCTTGAGCAAGGACGACAATGTTAGATCATCAAGCTTGCCGTCACCGAGCATGCCTTTGTCCGTTTGATACTTGCGGATCGCTTCTACGGTGCGCGACCCGGCCTTGCCGTCGGCTGGACCGGCGTCGTATCCGGCTGCGTTCAATGCTATCTGTGCAGCTTTGATGCCGGCCGCAGAATCAGCCGAAGGTATCGCGGCTGGTTTGGGAACCGCCGGTTGAGCCGCACGGGCCTTTCCTTTCGGAGCCGGCGTAGTTTTGCCTGCCGCCACGGGCGCCCAAGAGACACCACGGTCTGCCGAGCGATAAATACCTAAGTTCGTTCCCAAATAGATAACGTTGGCGTCGACCCGATCCTGCAAGATCGAATAGGTGATCAGCCGGTTTGGCATGTTCTTCATCGAAGGCTGCCAGGTTTCGCCGCCGTCCGCGCTGATGAAAAAGAATCCGCCGCCGGTGGCCGTGTTAATGGTCGCCGCGTAGATGCGCCCATCGCGTTCGCGATCGGTCACTAAAACTTTGGCGAAACGGCCGCTGTACCCGCCGTTGCTCGGAACAAACGTACGGCCGCCATCGCGCGAAACCATCACGCCGTAATTATTGGTGCCGATATGGATTACCTGCGGATTGCGCGGGTGAACGGCGATCGAATTGACTTCGATCTGCTTCGAGGTCGCCAACATCCACGAGTTGCCGCCATCGGCCGAACGCCAAAAGCCTTCAGTGGTACCGGCATAAACCGCTCCGGCCACCGATGGATGCTGCAAGATCGCACGTGTGCGACGCGATTGCGACGGGATACCCGACACCTTGGACCAGCTATCGCCCGCGTTATGCGATTGATAAATGCCACTGCAGGCCGAAGCAAAAATGTGATTCGGGTCGCGCGGATCGATATCGAGCGCGAAGATGTCGGAATCGTCGATGATGCCCGTTTTGGTGATCGACCAGTTCTTTCCGCCGTCACGCGTACGGTAAGGTAAATACCAGGTGCCGGCGTATACAACATCCGGATTGCGCGGATCGATCGCCAATGATTCGACATTCTCGAGCCCCGATACGGCAGAGGTATCAAGTTTTCTCCAACTGTCGCCCGAGTCCATCGAACGATAGATGCCCGAATTCGCGCCCACCACGATCATGTCGGGATTCTGCGAAGATTGGGTCATCGAGTGAAGCGCCTCGGCCTTCAGCTCTTTTGCTTCGCGCCACTTGATGCCGCCGTCGGTGGACTTGAAAAACCCGCCGGCGTTCTTGTGTCGATGCGCCGCGACATAGAGCGTCCGCGAATCGCGCGGATCCACGATGATGTGATCAATGAACAAACCTGGACGATTGAAGTTGTAAAGCAGCCGCCAGGTCTCGCCGCCGTCGGTCGAGGTGTAAAGCTGTCCATCCAAGGTTCCGAAATAAAACCGTTCCTGATCGCTCGGATCCACTACCAGCGCACGGACATCACCGCCGATCGGTCCGGTGATCCGCCAATCCATTGGCGAATTGCCGCCAGTTGCCGCATCGTCGCCAGTTCCCTCGGCGCGCGCGGATCGCAGTCCAGGGCCGAATGAACTAAGACACAGGGCAAAGAGGGCTAAGGGCAAAAACGCGCGGGCAAATTTTGGTTTCGAATTCATAATCATCGGCTTTTATTGATTCCATGAATGGCCGGAATGGAAGACCGTCGGCCGGGATTGCGGCAGGCCACTGATTTAGCCCGCACTTAAGTTGATACGATGCCGCAGGGCACAACTGCGGTTGTCATAAAAGACGGAGTGATTTCCGCCAATTTGCTGAAAAAAGCGAAACGGGCGATGCTTCCCAGTACTTCGAGAAACATCGCCCGCGTT
>JBDSEC010000304.1:0-4908 GCA_039920205.1 Pyrinomonadaceae bacterium | reverse complement strand
CGAATCAGGGATTTTCGACCACGGTTTCGGCGGGCAATGGTCTGTTCACCTTGATCGGCTTCATGGGAATGTATTTTGTTCTGGGGATCTTGTTCCTCTATTTGATCAGTCGCGAGGTAGAGCGTGGACCGGAGGCGTTGAGTCCGGTGCCCACGGCTCATCTAACGGAGGAGTCCGCCTAGCGGCAACGCGAAAAGGATACATATGGAAACTCTCTGGTTTACGCTTGTCGCCTTGATGCTGGTCGCGTATGTCGTATTGGATGGGTTTGACCTGGGTGCCGGGATCATCAGCCCGCTGATCGCGAAAACCGACCACGAGCGACAGATCGTACTGCGCAGCATCGGCCCCATCTGGGACGGTAACGAAGTGTGGTTATTGGCCGCCGGCGGCGCGCTATATTTCGCCTTTCCGCTGCTTTACGCTTCCAGTTTCTCGGGCTTTTATCTGCCGCTGATGATCGTGCTTTGGCTGCTGATGTTGCGCGGTATCGGCATCGAATTGCGTTCGCATTTCCCAGATCCGATGTGGCGTTCCTTCTTTGATTTCATCTTTTCGGGTTCCAGTCTTTTGTTGGCGATATTTTTTGGCGCGGCGATCGGCAACGTTGTGCGGGGCGTCCCGTTGAACCAGGAGGGGTATTTCTTCGAAGCGCTTTGGACCAATTTCCGGGTCGGGCCGTCGCCCGGCATTCTGGATTGGTACACCGTGATCATGGGTGTCGTAGCGTTGGTTACGTTGACCGTACATGGCGCAAATTGGGTCACCCACAAGACGGAAGGCGAACTGCAAATTCGTAGCCGCCGCGTAGCACGGATCGGCTGGGTCGCGCTGGTCCTAATGACCGTGGTAAGTCTGGCGGTAACGCTCTACATCCGGCCGAATATGTTGGACAACTTCCGTTTGCGCCCGTGGGGATGGTTGATCCCTTTGGTCGTGTTGGTTTCGCTAGGTGCGATGGCATATTTTCAGTCGGCGAAGAGAGATCACGCGGCTTTCTTGTCCTCGGTGGCCTATATCATGGGTATGCTAGGCGGCGCGGCCTTTGCGGTTTACCCCGTGCTGCTGCCATCAAGTTCGGATCCAAAACTTAGTTTGACCATTTATAGTGTCAAGACCGGTGATTACAGCATGCGCGTCGGATTAATTTGGTGGACGGTCGGGATGACGGTCGCGGCCGCATATTTCATTTTCCTCTATCGCTTTTTTCGCGGCAAGGTCGTGCTGGACGACGCCGGCGGTCATTGATCGGTGACAAGATACTTGAGCTAGTAGATTCGTTCCAGCAGAAGGACGGAGTTTGGAAGGAATTGAACCGCTATCGATTGCGGCGCAAGTGAACAACCCGACTATGCCGAATCAATCTTTCTGCCAGCGGGTTGCCGATGCCGCCCAGGCCCGGCCAATGAATCTGGCCATGACCAGGTTCGGACTTGACGGGGTCGAGTCGGTCTCGTTTGGCTCGATGTTGGCACAGATCCGCAGTATCGCGTTTCGCCTAGCCCAAGAAGGGATAGAACGCGGAGATCGCGTTGCGATCATCGGTGAGAATCATCCGCGTTGGGCCATCACCTATTTGGGGATACTCTTCCGCGGTGCCGTCGTTACCCCACTTGACCCGGCCGCGTCCGCTAGCACGTTGGCGGCGTTTTTGGGCGACGCCGAGGCTAAGCTCGCCTTTATTTCCCCCGCCGCGGTCGAAAAGTTCACCGCCGCCTGCGATCATTTGGGCCGGTCGATTCCCGCCGTTGCCATGCAACCAACATCGGAGAACGACGGGTTGGCAAGTTTCGCGGATTGGTCCACCACCGCCACCACGGCTGAATTCGATGCTTCGCCCCTGCCCGCCCAGCCAGACGATCTGGCGCTGTTAATGTACACCTCGGGAACGACGGGAAAACCTAAGGCCGTCCCGTTGACCCACGGAAACATCTTTGCGCAGAGCGACAAGATCCAGGAAGTAATGCACCTGAGTGATCGCGAGGTGATCCTAAGCCTGCTTCCGTTGTTTCACGCTTACTCGCAGATCGTGAATCTGTGGTTGGCGACGATCATCGGCGCACGGGTCGTTTACCTTTCCGCCGTCGGCAGCGCCGAGGTCGAGCGCGGATTGAAAGAGAGCGGCGCCACCGTTCTGGTCGGCGTGCCGCGGCTTTGGTATCTGTTCCACCACAAGATCTTTGACGCGGTGCAAGCGGCGCCCTGGTTCAAGCGCAACCTGTTCCGCCGGTTGTTATCGCTCAACGGTTTTTTGCGTGATGTCCTTGGGCTCAACGCCGGCCGGATCTTTTTCCCGCCGGTGCACCGCACGTTCGGCGGGAAACTTCGGCTGGCGGTTTCGGCGGGCGCCAGTTTTGACCGCTCGGTCGCGATCGACTTTCACCGTCTTGGTTTCACCATTCTGCAAGGTTACGGTCTGACCGAAACGTCGGGCGCGGCCACGCTGACACGTTTCGAAGACAATCTGGTTGGTTCGGTCGGGACGCCGCTAAATGGCGTTGAGGTCAAGATCGACGAACCAAATGACGCCGGGATCGGCGAGGTTTTCATCCGTGGACCGATCGTCACGCCGGGTTACTACCATAATCCCGAAGCCAACCAAGAAGCCTTTACCGAAGACAGATGGTTTCGTTCGGGCGATCTGGGTCATTTCGACCGCGCCGGTCATCTTTTTATTGTCGGCCGGAAAAAGGATGTGATCGTATTGCCGTCGGGTAAGAACGTCTTCCCCGAGGATGTCGAAGCGCAATATGAGCGCTCGCCGTATGTCAGCGAATTGTGCGTACTGGGAGTTAAGGACGAAAGCGCCGATTTCGCCGGCGCGGAAAAACTGATGGCCGTAGTCGTGCCAAATTTCGAACACCTGAAATTACAGCAGCGCACCAACACGCGCGAATGGGTGGTCTGGGAGCTAGAGAATCTGGGCCGCGAGTTGCCCGAGTATCAGCGGGTGCATGATTTCATTCTTCGCGCCGAACCGCTGCCGCGCACCGCGACGCGCAAAGTGCGGCGGTTCGAACTTCGTGAGCAGATCATGAAGATCGGTACCCGAGGGACCGATCCAAGCAAAACTCCGGCCGCCGACTTCACCCCGGCGGATCGCGCGGCGACGGATTCACCGGCCGGCCGGGCGCTGGCAAAGGCCATCAGGCTACAGGCTCCAGAGACGGAAGTGATCCATCCGGTAATGAATCTGGAGATAGACCTGGGATTGGATTCATTGGCGCGCGCAGAATGCCTAGCTAGTATTGAACAGGCGTTGGGGGTGGAATTCAAACCGGCCGAGATCACCAGTGCGCTAACCGTGGGCGAGTGGATCGCATTGGCCCAGACGGCGCAGCCATCCACGGTGAAATCTGCTGATGGTAAACCGGCACTCGATTTTGACTGGCACGATGTTTTAAATGGCGATATTTCTGGTATTCCCGAGGTTCAGGGCATCAGCAAGCCAAAACCCTTCACCACGTTGGCCGCGTTCCTGATCCTGAAGTTATTCAATTTCTGCTCGCGCTTTCTGTTTCGGCTCGAGGTCGAAAACATCGAGGTGCTTGACAAGTTGGAACCGCCCTATCTGATCTGTCCCAACCATCAAAGTTTTGTCGATCCGGTCTTCGTCTGCTCTACCTATCCGCACCCGGTGTTGAAGAATATCTTTCACGTCGGCGCGAGCCAGTATTTCCAGGGACCCATCACTTCTCGATTGGCGCGGATGATCAATATTGTTCCGATCGATCCCGATGTGAATTTGCGCCGCGCGCTTCGCGCCGGAGCCGCTACTTTGCGCCAGGGCAAGATCCTGAACATCTATCCCGAGGGGCAGCGCTCGTTCGACGGCGAAATGTTGGAATTCCGTAACGGCGCGGCGATCTTGGCTACGGAATTGGACCTGCCGATCGTGCCGGTCGCCTTGGACGGAGCCTATCGCATCTGGCCGCGCAATTCGCGGCGGATCCGGTTGGCAAAACTGAAGATCAAGTTTGGCGAACCGATCAACGCCCGCGCTTTGGCGGACGACAAAACTGATGAAGTCCCGTCCTACGAAACCGTGACCGCTGCCGTGAAGGAAAGTATTCAGCAGATGTTGGACGAAATGCGCTCGCCTTCGTAGCCCGCGTTTGTAGCCCCGGCCTCAGCGGGAACGGTGCGGTAGAAGATTGTTACAGGGATTAGCTTAAACTTGAATTGTGTCATTAGCTCGATAGGAGCGGAATATTTATTGATTGAACAACTCTAAAAGAAATCCCAGCCCCGTCAGGGGCGAAATGTTAACCAAGAAAAGATTTCGCCCCTGACGGGGCTTAGCATTCTTTTGTTGACGCGCGGCTCTATAAATATTTCGCTCCCCTGGAGCTTAGGACGCCGATCGATGATCAACACCTTTTTGGAAAACCAGAAAGGTGCCGCAATCCCGCAACTTTAGGTGGAATCATTGCTAACATGCTTGTACCTTTTTACGGGTGGCTTCAGCCTCTGGTTCTGCACAATTGCGCTAACGAACGAGGGTTATTGTCATGTGTGCACCAACGCGCGCAAACGAGTACACTAAGCCTAGAACTTTGGATGGGGGATACGGATCGTGGATAAAGAGAAACTTCGACAACAGCTTGAGCAACTGCACGCGGAACTACAGCAACTTGATTCACCCGACGGCGACGAGCGCGAATTGCTGGAGAAGCTGTCGGCGGATGTGCGTGCGATCTTGGCGCGCGACGAGATCCAAACTGATTCGGATACGGGTCTGACCGATCGAGTGCAAGACACGCTAGCCCGGTTCGAAGCTTCGCATCCGGAAGTCACCCTGCGTTTGCGCCAGGTGATCTCGGAACTATCCTATTTGGGTATCTAACATTCGAATTCCAAACCTTGAAATGAAGCGCGCCTTTCCAGTGGACGGCGCGCTTTCCTTTT
>JBDSEC010000303.1:0-11922 GCA_039920205.1 Pyrinomonadaceae bacterium | reverse complement strand
CGTACTTTGACGGCAAAGGCGAACCCGGTCAGGTCAACGCCGTATCTCACGGGTGTCCGCCGGCGCGTTTCCGTAAGATCAATGTCATTAATACCGGGCGCAAGATCTAATACTTCAAGGAGCTATTATGCCGATTCTTTCCGAAGCCGAAGCCAAAGCATTGTTGGATAAGATCCTGTCGTATTCGAAAACTGACGCCCTTGAGGCTGGTCTGAACGGTGGCCGGGCGGGCAACACCCGATTCGGTGTCAATTCGGCCAACACTAGCGGCGACACTGACAATCTTTCCCTGGTCGTCACGGCACAAGTCGGCCAGCGCAGCGGTAATGCGACGACCAATACGTTGGACGATGCCGGGTTGGAACGCGTGGTCCGCGCCGCCGAAGAGATCGCGCGGCTCCGACCCGAAGATCCCGAGCAAATGCCGTTCGTGGAAAAACAGGTCTATGCCAAGCCGGTCGCGGGTGCTTTTGATCAGGCTACGTTCGACGCCAATCCGGAAATGCGCGCGCGGGGAATTATTCAGACCACCAACGCGTCGGCGGCGAAGAATTTGATCGCGGCGGGATTATTCGACAACGCGGGCGGCTTCAACGCGCGCGCCAACACGAAGGGCAACTTTGCCTATCACCGCAGTTCGCAGTCTTCCTACACGACGACCGTGCGAACGGCGGATGGTACTGGTTCGGGCTGGGCTTCGGCCATGTCGCATCGCATTAGTGATATTGACGCCAAGGCCGTCGGCGATCGAGCCGTGGCTAAGGCCGAAGCTTCTCGCGATCCGGTCGCGCTCGAACCAGGCAAGTACACAGTAATTCTGGAACCGAACGCTGTCGGCGACTTGGTCACGAACTTGGCTTTCTTTTTTAATGCACGTCAGGCAGATGAAGGCCGCTCGTTCCTTTCGAAAAAAGGCGGCGGAAATCGTTTGGGTGAAAAGTTGTTCGGCGATGGGATCAATTTATATACCGATCCGGACCTCGCCGCGGGGCCGGGACAGCCGTTCGACGGGCAAGGATTGCCGACCAGGAAGATGTACATCATTAAGGACGGCGCGGTGGCGGCCCTGAACTACGGGCGGTTCTGGGCCAAGAAGATGGAAAAGGAGCCGACGCCGGGTCCCAGCAATTTGATCTTGGAGGGCGGCACTACCTCTATCGAAGAGATGATCCGCAGTACCGAACGCGGCATTTATGTGACGCGGTTTTGGTATATCCGCCCGGTCGATGCGCAAACCGTGCTCTACACGGGATTGACGCGCGATGGTACGTTCCTGATCGAGAATGGCCGCATCAAATCGGCGATCAAGAATTTCCGTTGGAACGAAACCCCGGTCAAGATGCTGAATCTGGTTGAAGCCAAATCTCCGGTCGTTCGCATCACGGGATCCGAGCGCGTGGGCGCGAATCTCCCGGTGCTCGCGCCGGCGCTAAAGGTGCGCGAGTTCGATTTTACTAGCCTTTCTGACGCGATTTAAGATCATAACCGGAGGTAACGGAGGGAACAGAGAGAGGAACGGTTGAGCGGCTCCATTTTAAGATCAAAATTGGGGACCTATTTTAGGAGTTAAAGCGTTCTTGATTTCTCTCAGTTTTCTCTGTTGCCTCCTGTTAAATCTTCTTTCCTGAACATTCGACCCCATTTAGTTTAGAATGTCCGCGATCTAATAAATCGCGGTTTTGTTGTGTTTGCTTTAATAAATGCTGCTTTCGATCTTACTTACAATAATGTTCACGGCAGGCGGCGCGATGCTCTCGTATCTTTACGACGAGGATGCGCCGTTATGGTTCCGCGTGTGCGCCGGGGCGGTGACCGGGACGGCGGCGTTTGGTCTGATCGGTTTCTGGCTGTCGCTGGTGATCGGATTCTCGGTGGTCACGATCGTCATCGCGACTTTGATCGCCGCGGCGCCTTTGATACTTTTGCGTGACCGAGCGAAGCACCTGCGTTTTGCGGGCGATGTTCAGCAAGCGCGCACGACGCTATTTCAATTTTTTCGCAAGCCGCGCTTGGGCCAGATCGTCATCGCCGCCATCGTCGCTTTTCTATTAGTCGTTCTGTGGCTTTTCTTTAACCGGGCGATGATCGTTCGGGCGGGCAGTATCTTTACCGGCGTTACTAATAATTTAGGAGACCTGCCGTTTCACCTCAGTGTTATCACCAGCTTTACCGAAGGGAACAACTTTCCGCCACAAGATCCGTCCTATGCCGGAGCGCGGTTTACCTACCCGTTGCTGGCCGATTTCGTCGCGGCTGCATTTGTCCGTATGGGCGCCAGTTGGGGCGGCGCCATGTTGCTGCAGAATCTAACTTTGTCTGTTGGACTAATCGCGATCCTTTACCGCTACACTTTTAAGATCACACGCGATTCCGTGGCCGCGATAATTGCGCCCTTGCTATTGTTGTTTAGCGGCGGCCTCGGTTGGATGATGCTCTTCCGGCAAGACCGCGAAGGCGATGCCGGGTTATATGAGCTTCTAAGCAAATTGCCGCACGATTACACGATCATGCCGGACACGGCCTATCGCTGGGGCAATGCGTTGACGGCGTTGCTGGTTACACAAAGAAGTCTGCTCTTCGGTTTGCCGCTAACGGTTTTGGTCTTTACGCAGTGGTGGAGTTTGATCTCCCGTGAACGAGTGATCGAAGCCGCTGAGCCGCCGGCGGAAACAAAATCTGCTAAAAAGGCGAAAGCCCCAGCGAAACCGACTATGACCGCGCCCGTGGTCGATCCGTCAAGCCGGAAGGCAACTCTTCAATTGCTCCCCGCTGCGATCATGGCGGGTGCCTTACCGCTGATCCACGCGCACAGTTTCGCGGTGGTGATCTCGGCTGCGTTGGTGCTCACGGTGCTATTCCGTAAGCATTGGCGAACCTGGGGCTTATTCCTGGTCGTTGCGATGTCATTGGCCATCCCTCAATTGATCTGGATAACTCGTGGCGGATTGGTCGAGACGCAGAGCTTTCTCGGGTTCCACTTTGGTTGGGACAACGGCGTGCCCGATGTCAAGGGCCTCGGCGGCTTGCTCAGCAGTTTGATCCAGCCGTCGGGCTGGGGCGCGTTCTTGGTTTTTTGGCTGCGCAACACCGGTCTTTTCATTCCGCTAGTGTTTTTCGCCGCCGTTTGGATGTGGGGACGTGGTGCGCGCGGACGGCGCACTCTTCTATTCTATGTACCGTTCGTGTTTTTCTTCCTAGGTCCTAATTTCGTTAAACTGGCCCCCTGGGTTTGGGACAATATCAAGGTGTTGATCTACTGGTATGTAGCCTCGATCCCGCTGGTGGCCGGGTGGTTGGGATATGTCTGGAGCCGGGATAAGTTCGCACGGGTCGGGGTTCTGGCGGCGGTACTGATCTTGGTACTGGCCGGTGGGCTGGATGTGTGGCGGGTGATCTCGGGTGCGACCGAGATTCAGATCTTCGATAAAGATGCGGTTTCTTTGGCCGAACAGATCCGGAAAGAAGCACCTTCGAACGCGTTGATGCTGAACGCGCCAACTTATAACACCCCCGTGTTCATGACGGGGCGGCGTTCTTTCCTGGGTTACACTGGTCACGTTTGGTCCCACGGGATCGATTTCCAGCCGCGCTACCGTATCCTGGCCGCGATATATGCGGGCGGATCGCCAGCCATGGACTTGATAAAAGAGCACGGGATCAAATACGTGGTGGTGAGCCCCTTGGAACGATCAATGTTGTCGGTGAATAACGAATTCTTCCGAGAATTTCCCGTGGTTGCGCAAAGCGGAGAACTGACCGTTTATCAGGTCGCGCCGTAGTTCAATTTTCGCCGGGAGGCCGTTGGAGTTTGGCGAAAGCAAAACGCACACAAAAACCGGAACCGGTCGTCAAACCGGTCGAGCCGGAACTGACCAGCCTGTCCCCAAGTTGGTGGTGGGCCGGGTGTGTCGTGGTTACGGCGGTCGGTGCGTTCCTCAGATTGTACAAACTTGGACTAAAGCCGTTCCACCATGACGAAGGCGTCAATGGTTTCTTCATGACCAGCCTGGTCCGTCAAGGCGTTTATCATTACAACCCCAAGGATTATCACGGCCCGTCGCTCTACTACTTTGCCCTCGCTTCCACAAAATTGTTCGGTCTGAACGGGATGGCGTTGCGACTTACGCCGGTGGTTTTTGGCCTAGCCACGATCGTTTTGGTGTTGTGTTTGCGCCGGTATATCGGCGCGGTGGGCGCCTTGTCGGCGGGGTTGTTGCTGGCAGTATCGCCGGGCGCCATTTATATCTCGCGCTATTTTATTCACGAAACGCTGTTCGTGTTTTTTACGTTAGTCATCGTCGTGGCGCTGTTGCGCTGGCATCGAACGACGAATGTTACCTACTTGATCGCCGCCGCGGCTTCGGCGGCCTTGCTATTTGCCACCAAGGAAACGGCATTTATTTCGATCGGCGTCTTGGTGATCGCGGGCTTGATGGTCGCAGGATTGGCTATCGCACAAGCGGACCGAAAAGTGCTGCGGCGCGAAGGTGTAACCGGTTTTGTTCGCGGGCATTTGGCGCGGGACCTCGAACGATTTGGCGGCGCTACGGGATTGGCGGTACAGCTCTTCGCGGCGGTTTCGGCGTTCGTCATTGTGTACGTGGTCTTCTTCTCGTCGTTCTTTACTCACCGGACGGGCGTGCTGGATTCTTTCAAGGCTTACACGTTGTGGGGCCAGACCGGGACCAAGGAACACACCACCAACGGGTGGTACGCGTACCTTTGGTGGTCGCGTAAGAGCGAGTTTCCGCTGTTTGTGATCGGCGGGATCGGCGCGCTGCTGGCGGTTTGGTCGCGCCGCAATTTGACCGCGATCTTTATCGCGTTGTGGGCCTGGGGAATGTTCGCTGCCTACACCTTGATCCCGTACAAGACCCCGTGGCTGGCGCTGAACTTTGTTATTCCGCTGGCGCTGGTCAGCGGGGTGGCGTTCGACTGGCTCGGGCACGGTACCGCCAACCGCGAAGGAAAGGTGATCGCTGGGACGCTGTTGTTGGCGGCGACGTTGTTTTGCGGCTACTGGGCAATACAACTGAATTTCTATCATTACGACGATGACGATTACCCCTACGTCTACGCTCACTCAAAGCGCGAGATGTTGGCGCTGGTCGACGAGATCAATAAATATGCCGCTAAGTCCGAAGGCACGGAATCGGGGATCATCTTCTGTTCGCCGGATTATTGGCCACTGCCGTGGTACCTGCGCGACTACACGCGGGTCGGTTTTTACGGCAAGATCTCGCCGCCCGGAAACTCGGCGATAATGATCGGCCGCAGCGATCAGCGCGAGGAATTGGACACCATGTTACTGGGACGCTATCGGATGACCGGGGAATTTCCGCTGCGCCCCGGCGTGGTGTTGTTGCTCTACGTGCGAAATGATCTGGTCGAAGGCGGGGAACCGCCCAAATAACTTCGTCCTCCAACCCGAAATTGGCCGGAAATTCGGCATTTTTTGGTGTTCACACCTTGGGTTTGACTTCTCTTCAGAGTCCAACATATAGTGTTCCATACCCACGGGGAACTCTATCGGCTGTGCTATTGACCCCCGACCGCGGATTGTCCCCCTAGAGGAATTACGCATTAATGTTCAAACTTCAACGGTTAGAAATTACCGGCTTTAAATCGTTTGCGGATCATACCGAGATCGTCTTTACGGGCGACGGAATAACCGCCATTGTCGGCCCCAACGGCTGCGGAAAAAGTAACGTAGCCGAAGCCATTTCCTGGGTTTTGGGCGAGCAGAAGGTGAAGAATCTTCGCTCGGCCGAAATGAAAGATGTGATCTTTCAGGGCGCCCGTAATCGGCCGCCTTCGGGTATGGCTGAAGTGGTGTTGCATCTGCTGCGCGACGAGACTGTCGAACATGAACCGGATATCGAAGATATCGATTCGACGCTTGAAGGCATTGACGAGCACGCCGTCATGCTCGAACCGGAAGCGATCGAGGTGGAAACGGTTCTTTCGGCCGACACCGTCGGTGACGAGCCGGTGGCCGAGGAGGCGATCCTAGTCGAAAGCGAAGCCACGCCGGAAGATGGTTCAGCCGAGCTGGCCCTGGCCGGCGCGGCAACCAGCGACACGCTCGCCATCGCGGCTAAGCGCGCGCCAACGAAACGGCATTGGCGGCCGAGCCGCTTAGCGCTGGAATTCGCGCCGGGTGAATCGGTGTCGGTCACGCGCCGCTTGTATCGTTCGGGCGAGAGCGAATATTTGCTTAACGGCCGGATCTGCCGTCTGCGCGACATCCAAGATCTCTTTTCCGGCACGGGTTTGTCCGGCGCCCACTACGCGATCATTGAACAGGGACGTATCGGGCAGATCCTGTCGGCCAAGCCGATGGACCGTCGCGTCATGTTGGAAGAGGCGGCCGGCATTTCGAAGTTCCGCGTGCGCCAACGTGCGGCCGAAGCGCGACTGGAGTCAGCGCGCTCGAACATGAGCCGCGTGTCCGACATCATCGCCGAGATCGACCGTCAAGTGAACAGTCTGCGCCGGCAAGCGTCGAAGGCCCGGCGTTACCGGGTATTGCGCGAAGAATTGCGCGAATTGCTGCGGCACGTTTATGTAGCCGAAGAACAGACCTTGACCGCGCTGCTGACCGACACCAATGAAAAATTGACCGCGGTGGCCGCGGACGAACGCGAACTGACCGACCGTTTGCTGCTGCGTGAAGAGGATGCCCGGCGGGCGACCCAGGCGGCGCGTGACGCGGAAGAAGTGCTCGCCGAAATACGCGCCTCGGCGGCCGAATCGGCATTGCAACGCGACCGCCGTATTCGCGAGCATTCGTTTCAACAGCAACAGGTTTCCGGTCTTGAGCAGCGCCGCGAGGAGATCCAGCACGAACGAACCAGCGTCGGCGAACGATTGACCTTGGTTCGGTCCGAGATCGAACGGCTGCGAGAAAACGAACAGACGCAAAAGACCGCCGACGATGCGGATGTGTTGGTATTGCGCGCCGCCGAAGAAGAGTATCAAAGCCGTGTCGCCGAAGTGGCCCGCGTTGAAGCCGAGATCGAAACCGTCCGCGCCGAATTGCTGAATCACACGGCGGCAGCCGAACGGCTGCAAGAGATCGCGCGACAGTTGGAAAGTGCGATCGAACGGCAAACTTCACAACTCGACGGATTACAGCGCGAGGGCGAACGTGCCGGCCAGGTACACCGCGAACGTTCTGCCGAGGCCGATGCGCTGCAGAGCGAGATCAAATTGGCGCAAGAACGTCTCGCGCAGATGGTATCGGACCGGACGGCGGCAGTGGCGGCGGTGGCAACGGCGCGCTCCGCGGCAGATGGGGCGGCGGCGGGGCATGCGGCGATCCGCGACGAAGCCGCGCGCATTCGGCATCGCTTTGAAACGCTGACCGAATTGGACACGCAACATGCGATGTATTCGCAGGCGGTCCAGCGGTTGCTGGCGCCCGATGCGGGTCTCGAAGGGGTTAATTTCCGCGGAACGCTGGCGGATGCATTGCGGGTCGAGACGCGCTTTGAACCAGTGGTGGAAGGGATCTTTGGACCGTTGCTGCAAACGGTGATCGTGCCGACGCCGGGCGATGCTGTACGTTGCGCGGCCTGGTTGCGCGATAACGATGCCGGCCGGGCCGGGTTTCTGGTGGCTGGGGTCCAGGGCGGCAGCGAAGCAACCGCTACGGGCCTGGTTTCGCGCGAATCGAATGGCCTCGACGGGCAACGAGTAGGCGACCTGCTGGGCGTCGAACTGGAATTGAAACGCGTTCTGGAACGGACCATGGCGCGTGAAATGAACGCCTTGGTTTGCGCTTCGTTGGATGATGCCGTCGAACGCTCGATGCAAACGGGCACGGTATGCGTGACCGGCGATGGCGATTGGGCGTTGGGCGGGCAGCTCTTGGGTGCGGGTACGGTTCGTTCGCGCGAGGGCTCGGGTCTCTTGGCCTTCAAGCGTGAGCTGCGCGAATTGGAAGATGGCATCGTCACCGTTAAAGCGCAGATGGCCGAATCGGAAGCAACGGTCAAACAAGCGCAATCAGAACTGACCACGCAGGAAGAAGGGCTGATCGTCTTAAACGAACGGGTGGCCCGCGACGAACGAGCATTGATCGGTCAGGAAATGAATCTGACCGCCTTGCGCCAAGAGGTCGAACGGACCGAGCGGCATATGCGTGTCGTTGCGGATGACACCGCGCGATTGCAGGCAGAGATCGCCGAATTGCAAAACCGCCGGGATAGATCATTGCAGGACGGCGGCGTAGCCGAGGCCGCGCGCCTGCGAGCCGTCGAAAAGATCGGACAAGTATCGGAAGCATTAGCGACGGCGCGTCGTGAGGCTGAAGCGCAGAACGAGGCGCTGGGCCAGCTTCGTGCGCAAGCCGCCGCGGCGGGTGAACGCCGGCGAGGTTTGGTGGCGGACCTGCGACGCTTGGAATCCGAGCAGACGAATCTGGAGGAGCGCGGCGAACGGCATGGAATGGAATTGACCGAGATCGCGCGGCGTTTGGAACTATTAGGCGTTTCGATCGCCGAATTGGAAGGCGCCGGCGCTTCCGTGCAAGACGAACAGGCGCGTGAAGAAGCCGCCATTGGCGAAGCCGCGTCGAATCTCTCATTAGCGCGTGAAGCGGCCGATTCTATGGCCGCGGAGTTGTCCGAGTTGAATCAACGCGCCGGGGCGGCGCGCGATCAAAGATCTGGCTACGAGGTGCAACGCGCCGAGGCCGGCGCGCGTCTTACGTTCGTTCGCGAATCTTGTTTGGCGGAATTGAATCAACCCTTGGCTGAATTGGCCGCCGCTGAACCAGTCGAGGAAGGCTTTGATCTGGAAGCTGGCCGGCAACGGGTGGACGATCTGCGCAGCCGCGTCGAAGGCTTTGGCGCGGTCAACATGATGGCGCTGGAAGAATTGGCCGAATCCGAGGAACGATTTACCTTTCTTACCGGACAACGCCAAGACATCGCCGACGGCATTGCTTCGACGGAAGAGGCATTGCGCGAGATTAAACGGCGTTCGCGCGAGCGTTTTCGTGATGCCTTTGTCGAGATCAATCGGAATTTCAGCGAGTTTTTCCAACAGCTATTTGGCGGCGGGCGCGGTGAGATGGGATTGATCGACGCCGACGACGTGTTGGAATCGGGCATTGATATCATCGCGCAGCCACCGGGCAAGCGGCTGCAAAGTGTTTTGCTACTGTCGGGCGGCGAAAAAGCAATGGCCGCGCTCGCGCTGGTACTGGCCATCTTCAAATACCGGCCGTCGCCGTTCTGCTTGCTGGATGAAGTCGATGCGCCGTTGGATGAAGCAAACGTGGGACGATTTACCGAAAAGATCAAGGAAATGTCGGCCAGTACTCAATTTTTGGTGATCACACACAATAAGCGGACCATGGAAATGGCACGCGCGTTGTACGGTGTGACCATGGAGGACGCGGGCATTTCCAAGCTGGTTTCGGTACAATTTGATTAATGGTGAGCAATCGAACGAAGGCTTGGGCGGTACTCCTGATCATTGTGCTGGGTGTGGTTACCTTGGGCCTCGGCCAGACCAAACGGGCCACAAAGCGCACCCGGCCGAAAAAGACGACCACAAATTCGAAGGCATTACCGGCACCCACACCGGCAGCGGCGCCCACGCCCGCCGAACCCGATCCGGTAAAGAAGAACGAGCGGCATGACGTTCCCGTGGAAATGGTCCAACCGGTAAAGGCCGCCGTTAACGCGGAAGCGCCCCATTACACTTACGAATTCACCCAACCGGCTTCCACTAACACGCGCATTCTGATCGAACATGACGGCGCAGGTCGCGGCACGATCACGTTCGAACGTCGTACTTATGCCGATCCGGTCATTGACCCGGTCCAACTGTCTCCCGCAGCCTGGACCAAGATAAAGGGATTGTGGGAGAGCCTGCATTTCTTGGACTCGGAAACGGTCTATCAGTCCGAACGCCAGTATCCGCATATGGGCAACATGCGATTGAAGTTGCAACAGGGCGCCCGGGTACGCACCGCCGATTTTAATTGGACGACGGACCATGATGCTGCCGAGCTGGTGGCGGAATACCGAAAGGTCGGCGAGCAGGCGATGTTGGTCTTCGATATTATTTTTGCCCGCGATTCGGAACCGCTGTCGGCGCCCGACCTAATGCGTCGGACCGAGGATATGCTCAAAAAAAATCAATTGTCCGATCCTGGACAGATGGTCCCAATGCTGCAAGATCTCAGCGTGGACGAACGCATCCCGTTGATCGCACGTAATCATGCCGCCCGAATACTGAAGCAGATCAAAAAATAGCTTACACCGCGCCCTCGCAACCTCATTATCGCTAACCCTGGTTAAATTTAATCGTTGAATAAGAGAGATTGCACCACAGAGCGTTCACAGAGACCACGGAGGTCTATGTGCCGTTGATTCACCTTTTTTCTGCGATCTCCGCGTGCTCTGTGGTGAAAATTCCTGCGCTGAAATTTGTTTCTAATTGAAAAACCTGGCCCTGGCGGTCTCGCAACCCCCACTCGATCGCCCGCATCCAAAAATAAATCGCCGCAAATTGTTCGCCGCGCCTATAGTTAAGCGCAAAAACTCGCCACCGGGTCGTCCTTCTGTTTACCGGCGGCAGTTAATCTAAGGTGTGATCAATGCGGCACGGGTGGATCGCTGCGCAGTGACCCATCCTCTTCGGTCTCCCAGTGCGCCCGTGGTTTTACCGTCGATCTCTGGAGAATCAAATGAAACAAAAGTACAGAATTCGCATGAATCGCAGCCTGATTGGAGTGGCGATCGGAATGATCCTGCTCAGTTTTTCCGGCGCCAGGGCGCAGGAAGGGGCATCATCCGCCGCGGCCATGCGCGCACGTTATCTGGCCGATGCGGGCTATGTTCCCACCGCGAACGAGGTTGCGGTCGAAGAATTCATCAACTATCACCGTCACCGTCTGCCGCTACCGAAAGCCGGCGAGGCCGTGGCCTTGGATACTCGTTGGGGGAATAACTACCTATCGCAATATCAGCCCGATGCCGTCCTGCAGGTCGGATTCGCGACCTCGCACGCCAACGACCGCACTGACCTGCGTCCGTTGAATCTTGTCTTAGTGATCGACAAGAGCGGTTCCATGTCCGCGGCCGACAAGATGGTTCGGGTCAAGGAAGCATTGCTGAAGATGGTCGAACAACTGCGCCCGACCGACCGCGTCGCGATCGTAGTCTTCGATTCGGACGCCGTCGTCGCGCTTTCGTCGCAGGCACTGGGCAACAAGGCAGCGTATCGTGAAACGATCGCGAATCTGTGGCCGGGCAGTTCCACGAATCTCAACGCCGGATTGATGTTGGGTTATCAAGAGGCCGCGCGCAATTTTCAAAAAGGCGCGACCAATCGCGTGATCCTGTTGACCGATGGCATCGCGAATACCGGCGAGATCGATCCGAAAAAGATCGCCGGCAACTCGATGGAATTCAATGGGCGCGGCATAGACCTTTCCACGATCGGCTTAGGTCTGGAGTTGGATAAGGATCTGTTGCGTGAATTGGCGAAATCCGGACATGGGTTGTTCCACTTTGTCGCCGACGCCCAGGACATTCAGAAGGTGTTTGTAACCGAAGTGCAGAGCCTGGTCGCACCGGCCGCGCGGCAGGTGAAACTCGAGGTTACCTTCGATCCGAAGCTAACCCTCAGCCGTGTGTTCGGCTATGAACCCAAGCCGGGCAAGAACTCGGTCTCGCTGGAACTCGAGGATCTCAATCAAGGTTTGACCGCGATCGCTTTGATGAAGTTTCACTTGAACGGCAATGCCGCTAAGGGACAAGTGCTACCGGTCCACGTCCGTTTTAGTTATTTCGATGTCACCAAGCAGAAACCGGTGGTAGTTAATCAAGACGCGAATTTGACCGTCGGCGACGACCGCCAGCCGGCGCTGCTGGTCGATACCGAGGTGCGGAAGAACTACAC
>JBDSEC010000302.1:0-11951 GCA_039920205.1 Pyrinomonadaceae bacterium | reverse complement strand
CGTAGAACTAAAATGCGCGACGTAATTGGCGAAATCCCGCGCGGACATGAAATAACCGCCATGTCCGCCGCAATGACCCTGCTGTTCGATCATGCTATCCATCACGCCGCCGCTCATGGCACTTTTCGACGCATATCCGTAGGCGCCCGTGGTCTTTAAGTCCTTCTTCGAATCGCAGGTTGGAAGGATCTTTGGCGTCATTTTGTCCCAGATACGGTCCTTCATTAGTTGGTGCATTATCTTGCCCATGACCCCGCGAACGTACGTGTCACCGTCAACCTCGTTCATTTTCTGGTAACTGATGTTGTTGTCGAACTGGGCGGCCATCGGCGGATCATCGTAAAGCGCGATCAAGTAGCCGTTGAAAGCGAAATTGATGTTGTTGTAATCGCGCACACCGAGCCGGGACGGGTCGAAACCATCTTGCAGGAAGCCCAAGTAATTACGATTCTTCTGATATGCATTCGGGAATCCGCTACGATGCTGCAGCAATTGGCGGAATGTGATCGATTTCGCGCCGGCCTTGGCCTTGGTGGACCAGACCGTTGGGGCGATCGAAAGGAACGGCCGGTCAAGCCGCTGCTGCAGGGTTTTCCCGGCATCCGGCGACGCATAAGCGGGTTTTTCCATTAAATTAAGCATCGCAGTTCCCGACAAGAACTTGGCCAGGCTGCCGATATTCTGCGGCGTCGAGGTGGTCATGGTCAGCACCTTGCCCCCGTTATCCGCGGCCGTGCGAGCCTGTCCGTTGGCGCCTTCGGTTACGATCTTACCGTCCTTGATCAGAACGTACTGGTAGGCCATTACGTTTGGCGCCACCGCCGCCGTCAGATTCTGATCGAATACATCCGGTTTGAATGTGATCTGTTTCGTTCCAAACTGGGCCGGCGAAATATTCGCGAGCGAGAACAGCAGAGTGGCAATGAATATCGGCTTTATAATTCTCATTGTAGTTCGTTTCCTCTTATTGGTTACTATCGGCATTTACGAGCTTCAATGGTAAATGCGGTCAAACCGCGGAAAACCTATCATCAGCGTAAATTTTATTTTCCCCGGGCCGCGAAGTTGAATGAAAACTCAGCCACGTGTCCACGGCTAACGCCGGTTTTGGTGGTGTCGAGATCCGGCCACTATGCTAAATTATTCTGCATTGACGAGCGTAAATGAATGTCGTCACCAAATACTGAAAACGTAACCGTGCTGTTGCAAAAGTGGAGTTCGGGCGACCGGGGTGCTCTGGAAGAGTTGACCCCGATCATTTATGCCGAACTGCATCGAATTGCCCGCCAATATATGAACCGCGAGCGTGATGGCCATACGTTGCAGACCACAGCGTTGGTCAACGAAGCGTACCTGCGCCTGATCGATTGGAAAACTGCCAAGTGGGAAAGCCGTGCACACTTTTTTGGCGTATCGGCCCAGTTAATGCGCCGGATCTTAGTGGATTTTGCCCGCAAAAGGCCGCGCTCGAAGGAGGGTGCGGTGCGCCAGGTATCGTTGGACGAGGCCTTTACCGTCACTGCCGAAAAAGATGCTGATCTGGTGGCCCTGGATGACGCGCTGAATCAACTGGCAAAATTTGACGAACGCAAGGCGCGCATTGTCGAACTGAAGTTCTTTGGCGGGCTAAGTGTCGAGGAAACCGCCGCCGTGGTCGAACTGGCCCCGGTCACCGTAATGCGCGAGTGGAGTAAGGCCAAGGCCTGGTTATTCCGGGAACTATCACATGGATCCTGATCGTTGGCGACAGATCGATCAGTTGTTCGACGCCGTCTTGGATCTGCCCGAGGCCGAGCGTGGGGCATTCATAGATCGTGAGTGTGGCCCGGATCAGGCGCTAAGATCCGAACTGATCGGTCTGCTGCGGGCCGGCGCTAGTTCGGCCAGTTTTCTGGAACAGTCAGCACTGAAAGTGGCGGCGAAAAATCTGGGTCAAGAAGATCTGGCAGACGCCCACCTCCCGCTGTTAAATTCCACCATTGGGACCTACCACATTGAACACTTGCTGGGAGCGGGAGGAATGGGCGAGGTCTATCTGGCCCACGACAGCAAGTTAGATCGCAAAGTAGCGCTTAAGATACTGCCCGCCGAATTTGTCTCGGATGATGAACGGCTAAAACGATTTAGACTCGAGGCTCGCGCGATCTCCGCCTTGAACCATCCCAACATCGTGACCATCTTCGACGTAGGGAATTTCGCCGGCGTCAACTTTATTGCGACGGAAGCCGTCGAAGGAAAGACACTCCGGCAATTGGTCGGCACCGGACTGGATCTGGAAACGATCCTTTCCATCGGGACGCAAGTTTGCGAAGCGCTTACGGCCGCGCACGCAGCCGGGATCGCGCATCGGGACATCAAACCCGAGAACATCATGATGCGGCCGGACGGCTACGTAAAGATCCTGGATTTTGGCTTAGCGAAATTGAGCGAAGGTGAACCGCACGACCCCGCAACGACGGCGGAGAGCCTGGTTATCGGAACCCCGGCCTATATGTCGCCCGCGCAGGTAATGGGACATGGGGTGGACGAACGCACCGACCTATGGAGCTTGGGCGTCGTGCTCTACGAGCTTTTGACGGGCCGCAATCCGTTTAAGGCGGCCACGCGGGACACGACGATGGGGGCGGTCCTTAGTACTGAACCGCAACCGATCGGCTCGTTGGAGCCTTCGTTACCGGCGAGCCTAGGTCGGATCGTCACTAAGGCGCTGGCTAAAGACGCCGCGTTGGGCTATCAAACCGCGGCCGAACTGCGCGACGAGCTTAAACGGACCAAGCGCGAGCTTGATTCGTCCGCCTCGTTAAGCGAACGAGATCTGGCCTTCAAGCTAGCGGAAACCAGCCGCCGCCGGTCTACGTTGATTTGGGCGGCTGCCGTGCTGGTGATCGGACTAACGGCGGGCTTCGTGGTTTGGCAGTACGCCCGCCGGTCTCGGTCGGCGGATATCGGGGCAGCGAGTGAATGGGCCAGTGCCCGAAATATCCAGGTCACGGATTCAACTTGGGTCGAAGCCTATCCAAGTCTTTCTCCGGACGGAAAGAATATTGTTTTTGCCAGTGACAGCAACGAAGACCGCAATATCTATCTGCAGCGGGTGGGCGGCAAGAATCCGGTCAACTTAACCCTGGCCTCCAAGCAAAACGACACCATGCCGGCGTTTTCGCCCGACGGCAAGTTGATCGCATTCCGTTCTGAACGCGAACCCGCCGGCATCTATGTAATGGAGGAGACGGGCGAAAATGTCCGCCGCATTGCGGACGCCGGCTATCATCCGTCTTGGTCGCCCGACGGAAAAAGTCTCGTCGTGAGCGACCGGGTATCGGGCGTACACACGAACCACACGCTGCCCAATAGCTCGTTGCTCGCGATCGATATCGCGACCGGAAAACATCGTCCGTTAGAGACACACGGCGACGCCATCATGCCGAGCTGGTCGCCCCACGGAAACCGCATTGCTTACTGGTTCATCGCCGAAGGCCGGCCGGGGGAGATCGCCACCGTCCCGGCCGCGGGTGGGGCCCCGGTTGTGGTCGCGGCCGATGCCGCGACCGATTGGAATCCGGTTTGGTCTCCCGACGGTAAATACCTCTATTTTGCCAGCGATCGGAGCGGCAACATGGGTTTTTGGCGGGTTCCGATTGACGAACAGACCGGTCAGGCTCAAGGACAGCCGGAAGCGGTGCCCACTCCGTCGCGATATTGTCGCCACCTAACGTTTTCGCGCGACGGCAATATGTTTGCCTATGTCCGCTATGAATCGCAGTCGAATTTGCAGTCGATCGCCTTTGACCCGAGATCGCTAAAGACCGAGGGAGCCGTCAACTGGATCACCCGCGGCGACCGGGAGATCGGCAACCCCGATCTGTCGCCGAACGGCGCCGAATTTGTGGTCCGGCACCCGGGCAAAACACAGGAAGATCTAATGGTCATGGACCGGAACGGCGAGAATCCGCGGAACCTGATGTTGGATAATTTTCGCGAACGAGTCCCGCGGTGGTCACCGGACGGTAAACGGATCGCTTTCCAATCGGACCGCAGCGGTAAATACCAGGTCTGGACCATCGCCCCGGACGGTAACGATCTGCAGCAACTGACTTTTAGTGAAAAGATCGGCGCGATCGGCGCGGTCTATGGGCCAGACGGAAAGCGCCTGGCTTATACCGAGATCGATGGGAACCGGTATGCACCCTTCATTTTGGACTTGACCAAACCGTGGTCCGCGCAATCTCCATTGCCCCTGCCACCGCGGCCCGACGGTCAGTCGGTGGTCGCACGGGATTGGTCCAACAATGGAGAAATGCTGCTGCTCGTCTATCTCCGATCCGGAGGTGATGAAGATGGCATTGGGGTGTTCGACTTTGAAGCGGGTGTTTACCGCAAACTGACGGACTCGGGAGACAGTCCGGTCTGGTTGAACGATAACCGCAATTTTATCTTTACCGATCACTTGGCGGTCTATCTAGGCGACGCACAAACTGGAAAGGTGCGAGAGCTTTACCGGCCGGCCGAGTTTGAAGTGCAGCACGCCAATATTTCGCCGGATAACAAGCTGATCTTCTTTCGCTATTTGCAGATCACGGGCGATGTGTGGGCGGTGACCAAATAGCGGTCACCGCCGCCATCGCTTAAATTCCCGGTAACGGAAGGTCGCCATTCGTTCCCCAGGCTTCGCTACGGATCGTGCCCGGTCCGGAATGCAAAATGTACCAGGCGCCAGATCTAAACACGGCATAATCCGCGCGGCCGTCGCCATCGTAATCCGCTGCCGCCGGAACGTCGCCCGCCAAGCCCCATTGGCGCGCGCCGTAATTGGTCCCGGCGTCCAAAGAGGTGTACCAAGTACCATTACCGGGCCGGAAGACCGCAATGTTGTCGCGGCCGTCGCCGTCAAAGTCGGCCACCACCGGAATGTCGTTGGTCTGACCGAAGAGTTGAGTGATCAGCGGACCATTGCTGCTAGGCAGAATGTACCAAGCACTTGGTGAAGGACGCCGGACGGCGATATCCGCCCGTCCATCGCCGTCGAAATCACCCGGTAGGGGTCGATCGCCGGTGATACCGAAGGTGGTCGTTTGTAGCGCGTTGTCGGAACTTCGATGCACATGCCAATTGCCGTCGGATGGGCGGTAAACGGCGAAATCGGCCTTCCCATCGCCGTCGTAATCCGCCGGAACGGGCGTATCACCGGTTGTGCCCCAATTCTCGTAAAGCAGCGTGTTGGTCGCACTTTGGATCACATACCACACGCCATTACGAAAAACGGCAATGTCGGTCTTGCGATCGCCGTCATAATCGGCGGGCGCGATCAAGTCGGTCGCGATGCCGAACTGGGCCGAGATCGACGAGGTCGGCGCGCTGCTGGGCAAGATGTACCAGGCACCGCTGGACGGGCGAAATACCGAAACATCCGATTTCCCGTCGCCGTCAAAATCGAATTTGCGGCCCGCGGAACCCGCTTGGTTCACTTGGAACGATCGCGCACCGACCGTCACGGTGGTACTGCGCGCACTCGCGCTCGCGTTCGGCTGCGCGGTGAAGGCAACTTGACCGTCGCCCGATTGCGGTGACGACGTTATTTGCAGCCAAGGTGCGCCGCTGCTGCCCTGCCATCCACAGATCGCGCCCGCCGTCACGCCTACGCTACCTGGACCGCCACTTGCGGCTAAGTTCACCGCGGATTGGGCCACGCCAAACGGACAACCCGAAGGTTGCTGTACCTGGAATGTGCGTGTGGTTACGCCGTTCGAAACATCGATCGCGCCCGATCGTGCGCCTCCAAAATTCGCCGCCGCGGTAAAAATGATGCTGCCATTGCCGTTCCCACTGACGTTCGAGTTAATGCTGACAAACCCCGAATTGGTTGTCGCCGACCACGAACAGGCCGCCGGCATGTTGATAGCAAATTCGCCGCTACCGCCCGTGATCGGAAAGTTCTGGGCCAACGGCGCAATGGTAAAGGCACACGCCGTGGTCGAGGTAGTTAGATTCAAACTCCAACTGCCCGCGATGCTGCCCGGGTTGCCGCCGGTGTCATCCACGACATACAACTTCCATAACCCGTTGGGTGCGCTACCATAAAATGCATCCAAGGTTGTGCCAGTCAAGGCGCCCTGCGGTGCGGGGGCGGGAAATGCATCGCCAGGTTCAAAATCGGTTGGCTTAAAGGTGCCGCTGGCCAACGCACCGCTGTCGGGCAGTCCGGTTGGCGCTGTATCATCAAAAGTTAGACTTAGTGCGCCAACCTCGGTCGTTCCGCCCACGTCCGACATTAGGGTGATCCGCCGGCCGTTCGGCGCGACCAGCATGATATCCACGTCATCGGGCGAAATGTGGCTGAAATTCGTTAGGGTTACGGTCGCCTTGGTCACGGTACCGGCCAGGCTGGAAATGCGTCTATCTGATGAATACGGTTGGGCGACACCCACGTCGGGAATACCAATGGCATCGACCGAACTTTGCAGGAACAGGCTCCAACCGCCGCTAATGCTGCCCGCATTCGCGCCCGTATCGTCCACCAGATAAAGCTGCCAGTTGCCGTTGGCCACCGAACCGTTCAGAGCGGATAGCCGGTTGCCCGTCGGATTACCAACCGGTGCCGGGGCCGGGAACGCATCACCAGCTTCAAAATTCGTTGGCTTAAAGGTTCCGCTGGACAGCGCGCCACTGTCCGGCAATGACGATGCCGCGCCATCGGCAAAGACCAAATTCAGATTCGTAGCCGCGTTGCTGCCGCCCACATCCGACATCAATATCACTTTGTTGCCGTTCGGTGCGACCAGCATTAGGTCGACATCGTCCGGCACGGCGTGGGAAAAGTTGGTCAGGCTGACCTGAACGTCCGTTACCAATCCATCCTGATTGGTCACGTTAATGGTCGAAGGATACGAAGATGCCTGGCCCACCGCCGGGATCGTGATCGCCGCGGCATTGGTACCGGTGATGGCGTTGGTGACCTGGACATTATCGATCCACCAACCGGTGCCGGCCTCCATGGTATCGGTGCCTAGGCGCCATTTAAATCGCACGCTCTGTCCGTTGGTGCCGGCGGGCAACGCGACTTCGGTAGTGATGTAGCCTGATTGCTGCCCGGTCCAGGCGCGGCGGCCGCTCAATGTGCCGCTGACCAATGGTGTGTCGTAACCGCCGGAATTGAAAACTCCGCCGGCCGTTACGATGTCCGAAAACGCGCCGCCGTTAATACTCATTTCCAACACACAACCGTCGAACTCGTAATCGGTTTGATAGAAATGGCGGAAGATCAGTTTGTGCGGAAGATTCGGCAGCGCGATCGCGGGAGTGACCAATTCCGAGGTCCCCTGCGTATTCGGATCGACCGTGAAGACCGAGTTAGGCGGCGAATCGGGAAACTGCGCGACCGTGGTGAACGGCGTGATCGCGCCCGAGAATGACGTGGTCCATCCCGCTGGTAGCGCCGGCGCAGTCACGCCGTCAAAATTCTCGCTAAAGACGACCAACTCGGGTTGGAGTTCTTGCTCCGTTGTCTTTGCCTGGGCGGGCGCCGAGCGCAGCCACGCGGCCAAAAGGCAGATCGCCAACAACCCGAAAAGACTCAACCCGAGGCCGAATGGCCGAAATGATCGTGTTTGCATCGTATGTTTATTCATGGAATGGATCCAGTTCAAGAGTGTCCGGCATTTTATGCTTTCCGCGATTCGAAAGCCAGTTGATCCGTTGGCCAGGGGCGATGAAGGGTGCAATTAAAAGTGAGAGTTGGCAATTGAAATATCCTCGCGTCGGCAGCCCCAGGCCTGGACCATAGTATAAGGGGTGATACGGGCACGGCGGAAACCCGACCGTAGGGAGGGTGCTGTCCGAAAGATTCAATCATTGCACCGGCATTCCAAGTTAGAGACCAGGGCATTAGCGGGGATGGCTTTCCGCCGAATGATCGGATGCGCGAGAGGTGCCTTTTGCCAACGGCACCCGCCCTGACGGTTGGGTTTCTGCCGTGCTGACGCACCCGCCCTGACGGTCAGGTCGTGCCGGGTGAAACCGAGCACGGCGCGATCCCTAAACCAACCCGCACTTTTAATTGCACCTGGCGAAGAATCAGCGAGAAAAGGTGAAAAGGAGCAGGGGTGAAAGGGTCAAAGTGAATGATTCCGAGGGTTGGTAGTACCGCGTTTTATGCGGAGGTATTCTTGGCCGTATTGACCGATCCACTTTCCACTACACCTTTTGTATTCGTACTTTTGCAGCGTCGTGCGATTCTCCGCCAAGGTGATGTCGCTTACTTGTAACCGTCCATTGGTTCCATACCCGAGGCTGATAATTGCTCCACTCCCCAAGCCGTGCGTTGGAACGCGCGCCAAAGAAACAGCGATCCAGACTCGACCCAAATGCAGGATCCCGTTTCATGCGACCCTTTGCTAACAGCAACTATTTGGCCCGATCCGATGTAGAGGCGATAACGAAGTTACCAGTTTTTCCTGATAGTGTTAGCAAATCAGAGTTGGAGTTTACTCCCATCAAATCGCGACCTTCCGAGCCCTTAACCTCTTTCACACCGATCACGACGACCATCCGATAATTACCCAAAGGTACTTTGTCGAATATGTCACGTTTATCCAGGAATGAATCCTCGCTCCGGACCCATTTGATTTCTTTTAGATTGACAATAAGTTCAATCGATTGTCCAGCGGCTAATCTAAGCCGGTCCGGTTCGGCCAAACCACCCATAGTTTCCGGAACGAATACTGTCGCCACGTAGGAATTACTTTCGCTTTCCGCTCCATTTTGGTCTTTCCTGTAGAGCTCAACATCCACCGCTTGCGAAACAATTACTGGATCCCGAGATGCATTTCTAACCGTGATTAGCACATTGGCGGGTTCACCATTCCCGGCCAACGTAAAGAGACGGCAAATTGCAATTTCTAAGTTTACACGCGCGAGGCTCTCGGAATGCATAATTTCCCCATTCGAATTGACCTTGCTAACGATGTACCATTTTCCATTGGCTACCATGGGCTCCCAGCCGCCAATAGTCAGAACTGCAACCAAGAAAATCCGACTTACATATCTATTCATTTTGGTCAAGTGTGACTCCTTTCAATATCTTTAACGCGGCTAGCCCAAATATTAGATTATTAGCGCAAACGCATGCACCAGGCCGTAATGGTCACCATCGCCTGCAGTCCCTTATACGCCCTGCTGCCGTCGTAGTGCAATTATAATGACGAGTTGCCGGCGAAGAAGTTGATTTGAGGAAAAGCCGGTGACGCCTTCGATACCGACGCGAGCGATATTGTTCGGGCAAATTCTTCCAGGCGGGTTCAGCCGGCTTTCCGCGCTTCGCGGCGATTTGCCCCGCCGTTAACGACGGGATCAGTGACCAAGAAGTTCAACGGGCGTTTCAACGTCCTTACCCGTTTGCGGCTTTAGCCGTTTGACCCCGGCGAGACAGTTGCTAAAGCCAAGAGAGAAGGACGTTGAAACGCCCTCTGATCTCATACAAACCGTACCCCGCCGTCAACGGCGGGGCAAATCGCCCTTCGGGGAAGCCCCCTAAAAGGAGGCTGAAGAAGTTCTCGCTCTGACTGCATCGGACTCCGAATAATACCCGTTTGGTTCGACTTGCCGTTCATCGGTTGGTCTGCCAAGCGCGTCATATTTGAAGTAAGGGTACTGCAGGTCCGAGCCCTGTCCCGGCTGGATCTTGATCAGATTTCCCAACGCGTTGTAAGAATAATAACTTGCTAGGAGAATCGACCGAAACCAACACATTACTATTGGCCTTCGTTTGCGACGGTTCGGCTCAGCTCACTTCCGCGCATCAAAAATATGCCTAGGAGTCTTCGGGACCTGCTTCCCGCTGGTCGAAAGATAGCGCGACAGGTCCGGCCGCTTTAGCGCACGCAGACCGCCGATAACCATTTCCGCATTGAGCAGTGCGCCGGCGGGGGTCGAGTGGGTGCGCGCATCGGCAAAGAGGGCTTCGACTTTTTCCGGGCCAAGATTCTCGAACCGCAAAGCGATCGATTCGTTTAAATTGATGAACGCAGCGCCCGTCTCGCGCGCGGCGTTCGCGGTCCACATTACGAAGGTCTTGCTCTCGGTTCGCAGGATCTTTCCGTTCTCCCAATCCTTATGCGGAACCATCGAACAAAAGATAACGGTGGCCCCTTTGGCCCGCGCGTCATTCCCATACTTGCGCATATACCAGCCGAACGTGTGCAGGGTTTCCCGGGTGCCGTTGAGTTTCGTAACCTCGACCGTTTGTTCGCCTTCGCCATGGATGGGCGGGCGTTCCTTGGCGGCCGGGTCGGTGAATTGGCCGACGTCGTTATGACCAAATTGGATGATCACAAAGTCGCCGGGTCTTAATTCGGCCAATACTTTATCCCAGCGGGCTTCGTTCTGGAAAGTGCGGCTGCTGCGGCCGCCGATCGCGCGGTTGACCACATTGATCTTGGTTTGATCGAAAAACTGGCCGAGTTCCTGGCCCCAGCCGCGAAGGGGCGCGTTGCTGTTGAGCGTAGAATCACCGACGATGAACAATGTCGGTAGCTTTGGATCCAAAACCGCCATCGGCGTGGTAGCAGAAGGGCCGGCGGCCAGACGCCCATCCTGCGCCCACCCGACCGACCCAGCCAATGTAACGGCCACGACGCAAGCAAACCATGCGGCGCTAAAACCCCAAGCCCTTTTCAAAACGACCCTCCAACTTTCAAAACAAACTACCGACTACTGGCTACCGACTACCGCTCTTCGCTACCTCTACCGCAAACACATGTGTGGGACCAAACATATTCGACCGGAACACCAACCATTTCCCGTCGGGACTAAACGACATGTTCGGCTCCAATTCGTAATTATGCTTGGACATATTGACCAAACGTTCGGACTTGAAGAAGCCCATCTTGATCAGGTCGTCCGAGTTTGGGTTCTTAATGCCGGCCACGTCGGGGATCAATTCCGGACGGAAAAGGTAGAGCCATTTGCCGTCTTTCGCGTGGGCGACCATCTCGCTGTCGCCGCCGTCGCCGCTGAAATACTTGCCGTCGCGGGAAACGTTGAAATGCACTGACCATTCGTCCCGCTGCAGGTGATACCAGGTACGTTTGCCCGTGGCGATCTCATAACCCGCGACCCAGAAATCCTCGCCCCGCGGAGTCTGCAGGTCGTACCAAACCATCTTGCCGTCATCGCTGAAAAATTCGTGACCGGCGATCTCCATATTCATGGTGCGGGTATGCAATTTGATCAGTCCCGTGCCATCGGTACGAACGTGCCAGAGCCGGTCAACGCGATGCCAAGGACCTTCGTGGCAGAACATGATCAAGTTCGGGTCGGTCGGCGAGAATTGCAGATGCCCGAGCCAATCCGTCGACTTCAAAATGGTCTTTATTTCGCCCGTTCCGGTATTGATGGTGAACATCACCATCGGGATCCGCTGGTTCAGGCGATTGTTCATCATCACCTCTTTGCGTTCGGCAAAGGTCAACGGTTTACCGTCGGGCCCCAGCATCGTCGCCGTCTGCCAATCTTGGCCATTGCCGGGACGGCGCGGGCCGGCGTCACCAGCGGCCGGCGGCTCCGCATTTTCGTTTCGCGCGCCCAGTAGTAGCGTTTCGTCCGCATTCAGGGATGAAACGCCTCCGCGAAAGGCCAGTTTGACGATTTCTTTCGTGGCTTTGTTGTCCAGGTTGGTCGCGTATATCGTGCCGTCCTTAGTGTAGTAAACCTGCCGCGTCTTGCGCCCGACCACGATCACCCCAACGCGGCCATCAACTATCTTCTCGATCGCGGCGGTCTTGAAGTTGTAGGTGTAGATACCGGTTGGTGACGTCATGATCAACTTGTCGCCTTCGGTCGTGTACGCATTTTGATGGAAGTAAAGGCTTTCACTTCCCGGCTCGCGGGATAGCCGGACGATCCGGTGCCCCGTATCCGGGTCGACCCAGTCCAGCGGCGGATCGGGCAACTGTGCC
>JBDSEC010000301.1:0-6560 GCA_039920205.1 Pyrinomonadaceae bacterium | reverse complement strand
ATTGTATTGCTCCCAACTGTAAGTCAAGACGTCGCCATTGGCATCGTTGCCGACGGCCGTCAGAGTAAATGGAGTCCCTTTCGGGATATTGAAACTGGCCGGCGCGGTCACCGCCGGGACGGTATTGCCCGTCGCGGTCGCCGTTCCGCAAGCGCCACCGCCATTGGTGTAGGCCACCATCACTTCAAGGCTGCGCACGCTGAACATGGCGTCGGCGTTGCGCTGAAGGTTGCTGACTGCGCACACTCCGGCATAACTCATGATCGTCGAACCGCTGCTGGGTTCGAACGCGTCGTTTGCTGTGCGGGTCGTGCAACCGTCCATAGGGCCGGGGTCCACGCCGTTGTAGGAATGCAATGCACCAAATTGATGCCCGATCTCGTGGGTTACCATGTCAATGAAGAACGGGTCGTTAACCGGGTTGTCGCCACCGGATTTGCCTTCTGCCTTTTGCTGATCGTTGCAAGCCGAAGGCGCCGCGGCAGTACCGGCGCCTACCGTGGTGACAACATGTCCAATATCGTAGGCGGCCGCCCCACCAATGGTGCCGGGAGTGGTCAGGTTGGCTTGGTTCTGATCGGCCATCGCATTGTCATTCCCGTTGTAGGGGTCCGTCGCTGCGTTGGTGTAGACGATGTTCAAGTTGTTGGCGATCACCACCAGACGAACAGACAGGTCGCGCTCGAAAACCGTGTTCATCCGATTGACCCCAACATTCATGGCGGTTTGGGCGCGGGTCTTAGCTTGATCGTCCGTGTCGCCGGCTTGGCGATGAAATGCGGTGTATTCGCCCGCCGCCGCCATCGCCAAGCGATAGCTTCTTAAGGTCGTACCGTTGGTAACCTCAGGAGCCGTCAGGTTGCGCAAGCCCCCCGCGACGCTAACGCCTTCGCCGTCCACGCCGCAAGAAAATGTTTCGTCCGACCGCCTGTAGTCGCTTTTGCGGTAGGAGATGTAATTCTCCGTGTCATTTAGCGCGTATGGGTCAAAATAAACCGAACCGCTCGCACCGATGATCGTGGCGTGAAATCCCGCGGGTGACCAATCGCAACGCATGGTCGCGGTGGGGTCGTCGATCCCCTGCCCGCGATAGGATTTGAATTCAGGCATTTTCGCGGCCAATCCGGGCTCCATCATGGGCGATTCCACGATGGCGAAACGCGCCAACTTGCCATCCGGCATTGGGAGGGTCATTACCACCTGTCCGTGCCGGGCAGCCGAAGTGAACTCGAGCGGCGCGCTGGCCAACAATGCTCGCAGCGCTTCACGATCTAAACTCACCGTGCGATAGACACTGGGCACGATCTGTCGCGCAGCGGTGGCACTCAACCGTTGCTCGTCAAGATCGTGCCAAAGGTTGTCGCTCTGGGCCAACGGACTCCCGACAGGTTTCACGTTATCGCGGGTTTGCGCGGAGGATGCAGACCCGCGAAAAAGTCCGCCGCCCAGCAATACGCCGATAGCGACCAAAATGCCGATGACGGCAAGTAAAAAGGCCAAACGCGACCGAAGATCGGCCGTGAAAGTTTCGTTCCAGAAATAGTTGATCAATTTTGTAGCTTTGGTTTTCATAACTCTTTTGCGTCTCCTGTGTTGATAGGGACCAAGTCCCTGGTCAGATCCGGGGGCGCCGGCGTTTTTGTCCGGCGTCCGACAAACTGGCTGAATTGCTGGGATCTATTTGCGCCCGCTTGGTCTGCTACTTAGATAAACGGGAATGGAGACGCGAAAGGGTAACTAGGCAAGAAAAATTATTCGTGAGTATTCCGAATGCCAGCGTGAGCCGGCCAATTATATCGATGATTCATCACTATCCAGGCCTTTGGCGAGGAGCGATGTCCCCACAGGCGCACTCGGCTTATGTAGCACAAGCCAACCGGACCACCTCGTCCAACTTTAAAGTCCGGCCGCGTTTGAAAGCGCTAGCTAGCTGAGTTGCTTCCATGAGGTCAGATAATTGCTCCAAGTAAATCTCGCGAAAACGGCGCTCAGCGGGTTCCGTTTCAAAGCCCAGCGTTTCGCGTAAATGCTCTGCCGCACCGGCTAGTTGCGCCGATCGAACTAGCTCGCCGCTACGCAGCGCCAAAGCGGCAAAACCGTCAAGTGAATAGGATAGCGAGATCTTGTCACTTAATTTTAGCACCGCCGTTAACCCCTGTTGGTAATACCGCCGGGAGGCGGAGTCATCTCCCTCGCCATAGGCAGTGGCTCCCAGATTGTTAAGACAACCAACCACGCCCTGTTCGTTACCGGTTGATCGGCAGATAGATAGGGCCTCCTCGTAGTAGGGACGGGCGGACTCGTGATCTGATTCCATCCGTGCCAGATCGCCGAGCGCAGTTAGCGAAACGGCCAGGCCATTTTTCTCATCTAGTTCACGACTGAGGGCTAGTGCCTCGCGATAATATTCGCGCGCGGCAACGACGTCCCCTTGCGCTTTTGACACAAATCCCAAACCGCGGATCGACCGCGCGATCTGCCGCTGATCGTCCGCCTGCCGGGCTTCGGTCAAACCCATTTCATGGGCGGTTCGGGCGGCCCCAAGATCGCCTTGATAACCGGCCGTGTGGCCCAAGCCATTAAACAATTTGATCCGATCTTCGGCTGCGCCGGCATCTCCGCACGCCGCGACAGTTAGGTCCAACCATCGACGCCCCTCGCTGAGGTGGTTGTGAAGTACCCAAAAGTTCCGCAGAGCCGCAGCCAACCCAACCGCCGTGTCCAGGTCGTGGCGAAGCGACCACTCGAGCGCCGCCCGCAGATTATCGTGGTCATCCTCCAGCCGCTCGAGCCACGCGCCGCCCTGTTCAGTAAACATCTCGGGTTCGGCGATACGCGCGCGGGAAGAAAAAAATGTTAAGTGGTTCTTCCGAACGGCGTATCCGTCACCGCTCGTGTCCAGCAATTCCGACGCATACGCGCGAACGACTTCCAGCAGATGGAAGCGCGAGGCGCCGTCGGCCACCGCGGCTTGAACCAATAGACTATTCTCAACCAAAGAAGTAATACCGTTAAGCAGATCTCGATCGGGAGCAGCAACCACGGCTTCGGCCGCTTCGATACTGAAACCGCCGGCAAAGACCGCGAGGCGTCGGAATAGTTCGCGTTCTTCCTCGGGCAGAAGGTCATAACTCCACGCGATGGCGCCGCGCATCGTCTGTTGACGAATGGGCAGGTCCTTACTGCCACCGGTCAAAAGTTTTAGTCTTTGGTCCAATCGCTCGAGTATCTGCGCGGCGGAGAGGATCCTTATCCGGGCAGCCGCCAGTTCGATCGCCAATGGTAATCCGTCGACCTGGCAGCAGATCTCTCCGACAATGGTTGCGTTTTCGTCAGTGAGCACGAAACTTGGTTTGATGGCCCGGGCGCGTTCAAGAAAGAGTTTGATCGATTCGTTTTCGGCCAGTTCGTTAAATTTAAGTCGGGCATCCGAACCGACCGGCAGATCCAGGGGCGGCACCACAAACTCGCGTTCCGCTGCCAGATGCAATTGTGCCCGACTAGTTACTAAGACCTTCAAACCTGGCGCAGCGTTTAGGAGTTTCTGCATCACCGGTGACGCCGGCATTACCTGTTCGAAGTTGTCCACCACCAGCAACAGGTGTTTGTCGAGCAGCAGATCGACTAAGCCGTCCAAAAGATCGCGCCCGCTCGTCTCCTTAACTCCCAGCGTACGCGCTATCTCCGAGGTTACCAGGTCGGCATCGGTCACGGCGGCGAGCGCGACGAAGAACACGCCATCGGGAAAAACTGATAGCGATCGGCCGGCCGCTTCCAGCGCTAGGCGGGTTTTCCCGGTCCCGCCAATTCCTGTTAGCGTAACCAGTCGGCTTTGCCGGATCAATTCGTCAACAACATCCAGTTCCTTTTCGCGTCCGATGATCGGAGTGCCGGGAAGCGTCAGATTGTTCGGCACTGATGAAAGCGCAGCCGCGTAGGCGAGTGGCGCAAAGCCTTCACCAAACTCTTGCACGACCTGGGTTACGCGAGCCGTGACTCGCCGTTTAAGAATGACCTCGGTTTCCCCGCGAATCGTTTCGACCTCGGCGCGAAAGCGATAGCCCCGCTTCGGGTAGGTCTCGATATATCTTTCACCGTCTTCGTGCAGTATCTTTCGGAGCCGGGAAATATTCGAAGTAAGGTTCGTTTCCTCGACAAACGAATCGGCCCACACAGTCTCCATGATCTCGTCTTTCGAGAGCATCCGTCCGTTGTTCTGGACCAACAACAATAAGGTTTCAAAGACTTTGGGTGAAAGCGACACGATCTCGCCGTTCGCAGACAAGAGATTCTCTCGGGCATCGACCTGAAAACGCCCAAAGCGGTAGATAAACCTATCTTTTGCCGTGCTTTCCCTCATTCAGAAGATTCCAAGGTTTTTCCAAGAAAACTGCAAGGACTTTGTAACCACCCCTGCCCGATACTCGCCCCGGTTCAGAGAAACCGCTTCCGGTTTGAACGGATTGTAAGACTGAATTCACAACCTAAGCAATGAAGCAAATAACCACTGAAATATTTATCGAGGTCGAAGAGACCTTGGTCGTACGGTCGATCGAGCCGAAAACCAAATCCGGCGGCTACCCGCCGGGCACACAAACGATCTGCGGACACTGCGGACAAATTATTCGCGATCCCCAGGTTTTGAATAACGGCGATGGCTCTTTGAAAGCGTCGTAGGTCAAGCAAAACAAATTAGATCAAAGGAGATTTTTTATGTTGAGTAAATGGAACCGCAAACTAGGTTTGCTTCTGGTGGCGATCGTCACCATCTATGGCGCGGCGAATTATCGTGTCGCGGACGCACAACAGGAAGTTTGGACGGAAAACCGGGCCGACCCATCCAGCATGTTGAAAGACAAAGGTGTGGCCCGTACATCTTTTCCGACCGAGTTCAAATTATTTGACTTGAGAATTGACACGTTACGAGAACAACTTTTTTCCATCGTGGGTAGTGATGCCCGTCAGCATTCAACGGTGATCTCGCTGCCGAATGCCAATGGCGCCATCGAACAGTTCGAAGTTTTTGAAGCCTCGAACTTTGAGCCTGAACTGCAAGCACAATTTCCCGAGATCCGCGCTTTCTCGGGTCGGGGTATTACGGATAAATATGCGACGCTGAAGTTAAGCATTTCTCCGCAGGGCATTCAGACCATGGTTTTCCGCACCGATACGGATAACGAATTCATCGAACCGTATTCGGCCGATCACAAAACCTATGCCGTGTTCCGCACCCACCGGGAACGAGGGGCATTACCGTGGGAGTGTTCGACGGACGACAAGAAACTGTTTTCCGATACGAAGGTTAAGATCGCGGAATCTGGCCAACCGGAAAGCAGTGCCGGTCAGATCAAGACCATGCGGTTGGCGCAGTCTTGCAACGGCGAGTATGCAAACTTTTTTGGCGCCTTTAGTTCCGCGCAAGTATCGCTGGTGATGGCGGCCTTTAACGCCACGCTGGCGCGTGGCAATGGTGTATATGAGAAGGATCTGGGTCTCCATCTCAACCTGATCCCCTCTACGACCGCGGTCATCTATTACAATCCCGCGACCGACCCATATTCAGACGACTTGAGTGCTTGGAATGCCGAGCTTCAAACTAGTTTGACCACGAATATTGGCGAGGCCAATTATGACATTGGCCACTTGTTCGGCGGCTCGGGCGGTGGCGGAAACGCCGGCTGTATCGGTTGTGTCTGCGTGAATGGGCAAAAAGGTCGCGGTTACACTTCCCCGGCCAACGGTATTCCGATGGGCGATGATTTCGACATCGATTATGTCACGCACGAAGTTGGCCACCAATTGGGAGCCAATCACACATTTTCGATGTTGCTTGAAGGCTCCGGTACAAATAAAGAGGTTGGTTCGGGCATAACTATCATGGGTTATGCGGGCATCACGGCCCAGGATGTGGGGCCGCATTCCATCGACAAGTTCCATGAAGCCTCGATCGCCCAGGTCCAGACCAACCTGGCCACCAAGACCTGTCCGGTTACGACCGTGATGACGGCTAACCACCCGCCGGTGGTGGCACCGGTCGGAAATTTCACGATCCCGATCAGCACGCCGTTCGCGCTTACCGGCTCGGCCACGGATCCCGAGGGTGATCCGCTCACTTATCAATGGGAGCAGGACGACAATTCAACCGATTCAGGCGCGGCCAGTATCGCCTCGCCGACCAAAGCAACTGGTCCGAACTGGTTGTCATTTGCTCCCACCACATCGGGGACGCGGATCTTCCCCCGGTTATCGACGATCCAGTCCGGTTTGCTCGTGACACCGGTGCTACCGGGCGGTGACGCCGGGACCAATATCGAGGCATTGAGTTCGGTTTCGCGTTCACTGAATTTCCGTTTGACGGTCCGGGATAACCGCCCCTACGTGGCGGGTTCGACCATCGGTCAAACCCAGTTTACGAATTCGGTCGTTACCGTCACCAGTACCGCCGGGCCGTTCAAGGTCACGGCGCCTAATACGGGGGTTAGTTGGGCGGGTGGTTCAAGTCAAACTGTCACCTGGAACGTTACCGGCACCAACACCGGCACGGTCAACACGGCGAATGT
>JBDSEC010000300.1:0-4075 GCA_039920205.1 Pyrinomonadaceae bacterium | reverse complement strand
ACCCCATTTATGCCGCTATAACCAGACCGATTTTGCTAACTGGGCTCGCCCCCCGCCTTCGGGTCTTTTCCGCCGGAAAATGCGCGTGCTGATCGTGTTGCGTCCTACGGCGTTAAACCCGTATCATCGCCGCTTGGGTCGTTGAATTGGAACCCGGTTTCACTATGTCTAATTTGATCAAACGTCCGCGGCGATTGCGCGGTTCCCCGAATCTTCGCGCACTGGTCGGCGAAACGCGGCTTAGCCGCGACGACTTTATCCTACCCCTTTTCGTTTGCACGGGTCAGGGGGTACGCCGCGAGATCTCGTCCATGCCGGGCGTGTTCAATCTGTCGGTGGACGAAGCCGTTAAGGATGCGGCGGCGGCGTTTGAGTTGGGGGTCCGGGGAATAATTCTCTTTGGCCTGCCGGCGGACAAGGACGAGTTGGGTCACGGTGCTCATGCCGAAGATGGCATTGTGCAAACCGCGACCAGGGCGATCCGCGCCGCCGTACCCGAACTAGTTATTATCGCCGATACTTGTTTGTGCGAATACACGTCGCATGGTCATTGCGGAGTGGTTCGGGACGGCGAGGTTTTGAACGACGAATCCTTGGAACTGATCGCGCAGACGGCGGTGAGCCAGGCGGCGGCGGGCGCCGATATCGTGGCGCCGTCGGCCATGATGGACGGCCAAGTCGGTGCGATCCGCTCCGCTTTGGACGCGGCCGGGTTTTCTAACACACCGATAATGGCTTATGCAGTGAAGTATTCGTCCGCCTTCTACGGCCCATTTCGCGAGGCGGCCGACAGCGCACCGGCGTTCGGCGACCGGCGGGCGTATCAAATGGATCCCGCCAACGCGCGGGAAGCAATGCGCGAGGCGCAATTGGACGTTGATGAAGGGGCGGACTTCCTACTCGTAAAGCCCGCGGTGCCGTATCTGGATATTATCAGCGCCGTTCGCCGGCGATTCGACCTGCCGGTCGTTGCTTATCATGTTTCTGGAGAGTACGCGATGATAAAGGCCGCCGCCGAACGGGGCTGGCTGGACGAGGAACGGGTCATGATCGAAACTCTGACCAGCATCAAACGCGCCGGCGCCGACCTGATAATTACCTACTACGCGCGCGAGATCGTTCAAATAATTAACGGCTGATACGCCTCGGGTCAGAACCGAGAGCGGGAGCGACGGGGTTCTTTCCTAATTGGAAACGCGAAGCGTCGAATTGTTTTCGTCGCATAGCGACGGTTGAATTTAGCCGTGGGTTTCAACCCACGGTGAGCGCGAGAAAGCCGGGCGTCGCGTCAGCGACGCATGAATTTGGAAACAACTCCTCCCACATTTCGAATCACGCGATCAAAGCTCACATTAACAGCGAACTCCGTTCCTATCCAATTCTATCGAAGAAGCGCCAAATTCAATCGTCGCTAACGCGATGGGCTATAAAGTGCGGCTTTCCTCAGTCGTCGCTGACGCGACGAGGTACTTCATGCGGTCTTCCGTGGCTTGAAAGCCACGGCTAAACTCAGCCGTCGCTAAGGCGACGAGGACTAAAACTTCACTTCATCACCCTCTCATCCATTCACCCCCTCCAACGTTTCCCGAACCCCCATCCCCCAACCCCTAACCCCGGCCGCTTCGGCCACCGCAATAAACTCTTTTATTTCCCGTCGGTTAATGGTTGCGGGCCCGTGCGCATCTTTTACAACGCAAGAGCGACCCGAACGCATCTGAATCCGGGTAATTCGCCGTAGCATTTGATGAAATCCGGTTAATTGCTTTGGCCGCGCCGGGGCCCTATAATATAGGTGGTTATGTCGGAAATATTTAAGAGTTACGAAGTTACGCGAGTGCCTTATTGGCCGAAGATCGCCCGTATATTGGGGCCTTCGGTCGTATTTCATTTGCTTTTGGTGCTTAGCGTTCTGTACGTACCCGCGGTACGTGATGCCGTTAATGTGGTCGGGATCTTCGCGGGCGCGGAATTTGTCGACAAGGAATATAAGAAGACGCATATCGGTGACGACGTTCAGATCATTGACTTAGAGGCCAGCGACCGGTTTCGTTATCCCGATGGATATTTTTCCACGGGCGAACCGCTGCCTGATCCGATGGCGCCGGTGATCGTTAATTCGCCGACAGCGATGCCGACTCCGTGGCCAACGCCGGCACCAACACCGACACCACTGCCGGTACCCGTCGTGCCGCCGCCCGGGATCAATCCGGGGCCGATCGCGAAAAACCGAAGAGGCAAAAACCCGCCGGGAATTCCCGATGATCTAACGCCGAATCCAGCGCCGAGCCCGAATCCGATCGACGGAAGCACTGCCGAGGAAGCCAATCGCAAGGCCGATCAATTGGCTGCCGAAAATGGCGTGAATCGTCCGAAGGACAACGAGATCAATCGTGCTCCGTTGAAAGATTTTGTCAACCGGGCGAACGATCTATTCGAGAAGGGCCAGTTGAATTTCAATCAGCCGATCGAAGTGATCATTGACGCCGAGTTGGATTCAACCGCGCATTTTACTAACGCGAACGTGGTCACCAAATCGGGCAACGTCAGTATGGACGAGATCTCGAAGGACATGGTCGCGGCGTTGAGCGACAGCGGCGCACTCCGGTTCCTGATGACCCGCGACGGTTCGTCGGTCGAACTCAAGAAGATGCGCTTTATCATCAAGATGGACCAGGGCAGCTTTAACGCACAGATCGAATCAGATGCCACCAGCGCGGCGCGCGCGAAACAGTTGGCTTTCATTTACGGCCTGATGTTAGGGGCTGTGCCGAAATTGCGTGAGGGTAAAGAAGACGAGATCGCGATCGCCAAGGGCACGACGCTTAAGTCTGACGGCACGAAGCTGATCGCGATCTTCTCGATGCCGCGCCAGCAAGCTATTGATCTGATGAAGAAACAGGTCGCCGCGAACAAGAAACCTGAATCGTAAACCGCATTTTTGGGTTATACTGCTGGTTTGGCCGCTGGGCCGAAGGTTTTATGAGCGAATCGCGCCACAACACGAATTTGATCGTCACCGTCCTCTCGGCCTGTGTGGCGCTGATGTGTGGCATGCCGGCCTACGGCCCCTTGCCCAAGGCGGAAGATTTTGGCAATGCTACTAGCCTGTCCGAGTTCCCTGACGGCGTCGAATCCTCCTTTCATTTTGGCGAGGAAACCCAGACCGGAACCGAAAAGATCTCCCGAGTTGATTCAAGCTCAAATCGTTCCGCCGACCGTTTTCAAGATCTTTCCGCCGCCATTGCCGAGCTTTATTCGGCGCAGACCCCCGCTCTTCCGCGGCCCGCGTTCGAACCGATCCGCGAACAAACCGATTCCCTCGCTAGCGATCATCAATTCTTAAGCATCACCAATCTTCCACGCGCCGGGATAATCTAGTCCCGGCTGGATCCGAACTAGCCAACACGTCTGGCCCCGAGGGCTAGCTGAGAATGTCCGGTTTTACGGCTTTTGCGCCGCAACCGGGATATTTGCTTAGCGCTGCCGCACCCCGGGAATAACGCCAACGTGCTTGCTGTCGCTTTCCGGCTCAACTAGAATCACCTGTTAATTTGATCAGCGGCCCGGTGACAAACGCGTCCGCAATGTGCGCGGACCAGACCAGAGGACATTCATAATGAGTGCAGTAGATAAATTTTTAACCAAGATATTTGGCAGCAGTAATGACCGCTATGTTAAGAGCCTGCGACCGATCGTGGCGCAGATCAACGAGTTGGAGCCGGCGATCAAGGCGCTTTCCGACGAGCAGTTGCGCGCCAAGACGGCCGAGTTCAAAGCAAAGATCGACGCGGCCGTTGAAGGCGCGCTGAACCCCGAAACGCGCAAGCAACATGAACAGGACATCCTAAATCAGATCCTGCCCGAAGCGTTTGCTGTCGTGCGCGAAGGTAGCCGACGCACCACCGGCATGCGTCACTTTGATGTGCAGATGATCGGTGGCGTCGTGCTTCACTCGGGCCGCATCGCCGAGATGCGAACGGGTGAAGGTAAAACCCTAGTTTCCACCCTGCCGGCCTATCTGAACGCATTGACTGGCCGCGGTGTTCACGTGGTTACGGTCAACGATTACCTGGCC
>JBDSEC010000299.1:0-18390 GCA_039920205.1 Pyrinomonadaceae bacterium | reverse complement strand
ACATTTCTGCTTGGGAGAAAGGGGACATTTCTGCTTGGGGCTAACAGGAAACAGGCGGCGCAGTTGGTAACCTTTGGGTCGGTCACGCAATAAATATAGGTCCTATAAGTCCCATTGGACCTATATTCTTCGCCGAAATCGGTGATGATTTTGCCCGACAAATAAAGGACCTATTTGACCTTTTGGACCTATTTTTCGTTCATGGTATATTTCGCTAGTTATGACCCAGGAAAAACTCATCCCTGCGCATGGTGGATACCGGCAACTCAAATCCTTTCAACACGCTGAACTCGTTTACGATGCGACTGTAAAATTTTGCGATCGGTTCATAAACAAACGTTCCCGAACCCACGATCAAATGGTTCAGGCGGCACGTAGCGGCCGGCAAAACATCGCCGAGGGGAGCCAGACATCCGGAACATCCAAAAAATTCGAACTGAAACTGGTCGGCGTTGCGCGTGCGTCGTTGGAAGAATTGTTATTGGACTACGAGGATTTTCTTCGTCAGAACGGCCATCAGCTTTGGGGTAAGGAACACCCGACATCGAAAATCGTCCGGGCCCTGGCGTACGAAGAAAATAGGTCCTATATGACTTATAAGTCCTATATTGAACGGACCCCACCCGAGGTTGCCGCTAATACAGCCATCTGCCTGATTCACCAAACGAACTATTTGTTGGATCAACAACTGCGCCAACTCGAAAAAGCTTTTGTCGACGAGGGCGGGTTTACCGAACGCCTATACAGAACCCGGACCGTCGCACGCCGAAACCGAACGTAGGGACAATCAGTAGTATTGGCCAAACGTTTCAACAGAAGGAATCGGCTGTTACCCGCCGCAATTTTCAATTTCCTGTGACCTGTTGCAGAATGCAGACGTCACAGATAAACAGTTCAAGTTTTCGCTGGCGCCGACAGTCCGTTCCGCGCCGTCATTCGTTTTAATCAGAGATTCGCGTCGTTGCCGTTACCGATCTATACCGGCCAAATGCGTGGACTGGGAGTTAACCGCTTAACAAAGGAAGAAACGATGAAAAAGTCATTTACACGCCGGAATTTCATAAAGGCGTCCACGCTGGCTGTGGGCGCGGGTCTGACCGCACATGAAGGAATCTTTCAGGCCCTCGCTGCCGAAAAGACGTCCGGCCTGACCGGGCCTTCCGTGCCAGTAAAATTCAACCTGGCCGACGGCATCGCGCTCCAACTGCTTGACGGAAAGGCCCTGCCCATCGATTCCGGCGTTAGTTTCGGCGTCCCCTTCCCGCAGGGTGCGGTCAAGAGCGGGTCAACGTTTAGCTTAAATGCCGGCGGCAAGTCGATGCCCGTGCAGACCTGGCCGCTGGCTATCTGGCCAGACGGTTCGATCAAATGGAATGGTTTCGCCACGGTCGTACCCGCCGGTTTGGCCGGACCGATAACCCTGGCCCCAGGGTCATCCGCGGCGGCCGGAGTGCTCAAAGTCACGACCGAAGGATCTACCACCGTGGTCGATACTGGTGTGCTCAAATGCACGATCCCGGGTTCGGGCAGCGCGAACCTGGTCGATTCAATGACGGTCGAGGGCAAGACGGTGGTGGGCGCCGGCCAACTCACTTGTATTCTGCAGAACGGTCCCGTTACCGATCATGAAGATTCGCCATCGCGCGAGCGATATGTCAGCCTGGTAAAAAGCGTCACGGTCGAACAATCAGGCCCCGTCCGCGCCGTCGTCCGATTCGAGGGCTTTCACAAAGGGACCAAGTCCGGTCGCGAGTGGCTGCCGTTCATCGTGCGACTCTACTTCTTCAGCGGGCAGACCGCGGTCCGAGTGGTCCACACTATCACCTTTGACGGCGACCAAGAAAAGGATTTCGTGCGCGGCCTAGGGGTGCAATTCGCCGTGCCCTTGCGGGAAGAGCCGCGTAACCGCACCGTGCGTTTTTCCGGTCCAAATGACGGCGTTTGGTCCGAACCGCTGCAACCCGGCGGCGGCAGTGTTGAACAGGAAACGGGAAAGCCCTTCACTGGCCGGGGCGAATTTTCGATGAACGCGGTCTGGGACGATTTCAAGTTAAACCAACCAAACCCCGATGGATTCTGCATCGTCAAACGCACTAATCCGAAGAGTACCTGGGTGACTTCGGTGTCGGGAACGCGCTCAGCGGGACTGGCCTTTGTCGGTGATCTGACCGGCGGACTCGCAGTCAGCGTCATGAATTTCTGGCAGTCGTATCCATCCGCGCTTGAAGTGCGCCGCGCCAGCGGTCCCAGTGCGGAACTGATCGCTTGGCTCTGGTCGCCCGATGGGGCGCAAATGGACATGCGGCATTACGATCTGGTCGCGCACGGTTTGGCCGCGTCATATGAAGACGTTCAACCCGGCATGAGCACGGCGTACGGTGTTTCGCGCACCAGCGAATTAACTTTGTATCCCGGCGCCGGCTCGTTGCCGACCCGCGCCGCAGCGGCGGCGCAGGCACAAACCGGAGCGGCGCTTCCCCTGCTTACACCCTCACCGGCTTATATTCATTCGACGGGAGTGTTCGGCGTTTGGAGCGTGGTGGACCGATCTACGCCGTTCAAGCAAGCCATCGAGGATGGTTTGGATTCGGTGCTCGCTTTCTATCAAAAGCAGGTGGATTCCCGCCGTTGGTATGGTTACTGGCACTTCGGCGATTACATGCATTCCTATTCGGCGCCACGTCACGCCTGGCATTACGACTGGGGCGGTCACGCGTGGGATAACACTGAATTGGGGACGCCGCTCTGGCTTTGGTACAGCTTTCTGCGCAGCGGGCGTGGCGATGTGTTCCGGCTGGCCGAAGCCCTGACCCGCAATACTAGCGAGACGAACATCTATTCGATCGGTCCCATGGCAGGATTAGGATCCCGGCATAACGTGGTCAAGTGGGGATGCGGCGCCAAGGAATCGCGCATCAGCCAATCCGCCAATTGGCGTCCATTTTATTATTTGACCACCGACGAACGTATTGGCGACATCATGCGCCTTACGCTTCATACCGACGTGGCGGCGGCTAAGTTCGATCCAATGCGCATTGCTTCGCCCCAGATACCGGGCGAGCCGCAATTCGCGGCGCGCATACGCATCGGCCCCGACTGGTTCGCGTTAGCCAGCAATTGGATGACCGAATGGGAACGCACTGGCGATACGAAATGGCGCGATCGCATTCTGGTGGGTGTCGATTCGATCATGGCCATGCCGTTCTGGCTACAAACCGGTCAGCGGAACGGATTGAATCCGGATCTGCCGGGCGGAGCCATTGGTCCTCTGCGTGGTGGAGGCGGAGCCCAAGTAGTCGGTTATGATCTCGCGACCGGGAAATTGACCGCGATCCGCGACCCCTTAACGAAGACCTCGCTGCCGGTCAGTTACAACTTGGCGACGATCATGGGCGGCGGTGAGATCATGTTCGAACTGGTACCACTGCTGGGTCGAAAGGATTTCGCCACCGCTTGGCTACAATACTGTCGCATTGGCGGCGCGCCCGCCGAGGTTTTGACTCTGGACAAAACCACCGGCAACGAAGGCGCGGATGCCCGCTATATTTTGAACGAACAGAGCGGCCCGCGCCTGGCGTCGTACGCCTATTACCACACCAAGAGTGCTCCGTTTGCAGAAAAGGCGTTGGAAGGAATACTGAGCCGCGGCGGCGGCTTCGCCAATCCGAAACTCCTGACGGGCCCCGATGTCGTGCACCCGGTCGAAGAAGCGTTGGAGATCAATACCAACGAGGCAGCCCAAACCGGCCTGACGACGATCGAGTTTTTGGAGTTGTGTAAGGATCATCTTCCGACCGAGGCACCGGTCCGCAAAGAGCGCGAACGTCCCGGCCGAGCTGGATAAGAATTTATGCCTTACTTCTGGCGAATCCCGCTGATATGATAATGGTTGGAGGTCGTCTCATGTTTCGGGTATTTTGCGTTTGGATCAGTATCCTTTGTATGACGGGTTACTGCGGAACGGTCGCCCGCGCGGATTCGCTTGCCGACGACGAAGCTGCCATTGCTGCCAATATCAAAGAACCTCGTGATGTAAAAAGTGAAGTGCGGGAACGTGCGGCCGAATCCTTGCGCCGCATCGTAGCCAAGTACCCGAGCGGAACGTCGTATATCCGAAACAGAGACGGTGGCGAAGCTAATTGGCTAGAGCAAGTGAGCCAGATCAAACCGGGTATGACCGAGGCAGAAGTGACCAAGTTCCTTCCCCATTTCAAGAAATGCCTGGGGTGGCACGTAATGGAAGTGGCGACAGTCATGTGGTCAGCTATCGTCTCGATTACCACTGGATGGTCAGCATCCAATATCGAAATCCCGATACTGTCATCGAGCAACCAAAGTTAATAAAGATAGAGGCGGTCGTTTGTGTGCCGCCCTACAAGGACTTCACGGGAACCTGGCGCTGTTGGTATGTTAATGGCCAAAAGGGCTATGAGATACAGTTCAACAGAGGCAAATACGACGGAGTTTATGCTGTATTCCACGATAACGGCCAACAGTCGGTTGAACAGCATTACGTGAACCAGCAAATCGATGGACCCGCTAACGGATGGTATCCCGACGGCAAGTTAATGTACCGGGGTCAATATCGGACGGGAAAGCAAGATGGACAGTGGGTACATTGGTATTCCAATGGCAAGCGATCGGCCGAAGCAAATTTCAAAAACGGAGTTCTCGATGGCCGGTCCGCCGGATGGTACGAAAATGGACAACAACGATCCGAGATGCATTTCCAGAACTGCAAACAGGTCGGAATAGAGGCTGCTTGGAATGAGGCGGGAGTTTTGCTGTATAGGCGTGAACACGAAAACCGAAAGTAACTTGTGTGGGTGGAAACAGGTCCCATTCAACCTACGTTGGATAGTCATTAGCGCCGTGAGCCAATAAGCGATTTGGCAATAGTAATGCTATACCTATTTACCATTTTTCGACAAACATTCGCGGCTTATGTTACCGTTTACGTCGTTACGATTGGTACCTTGAACTATTAATTTTGCTTATGCGACGCGCGATCTATCCTGGGTCTTTTGACCCGGTCACCAATGGTCATGTAGATATCATCGAACGCGGCTGCAAGCTGTTCGACGAGATCGTCATTGCGATCCTGCAACACCCGGAAAAAAAGGCTATGTTTACGGTTGCCGAACGCACCGAAATGTTAGAGGAGGTTGCGCGGACGGTCGATCGCGGCAAATGTGCGTTGAAGGTTGATGCGTTCGAAGGGTTGTTGGTCCACTATGCCGTGAAACAAGAGGCGACCGCGATCCTGCGTGGCATCCGCGCGGTGTCGGATTACGAGTACGAATTGCAGATGGCGCTGATGAATCGCAAGCTTGAGCCGCGAGTCGAAACCGTGTTTATGATGGCGGCCGAAGAATACAGTTTTGTTAGTTCCCGCTTGGTCAAAGAGGTTTTTACCCACGACGGCGACATCGCGGCCTTTGTGCCGCCGCTGGTATTGGAAAGGATGAAATTGTCATGATCAAACGAATTCATCATGCCCACATTCCCATCCCGCCCGGCGCGGAACCCGCGGCCCGCGAATTCTATTGCGGCGTGTTGGGTCTCGCCGAAGTGCAGAAGCCGGAAATACTGCGGGGAAACCCCGGTTTTTGGATGCAGCTTGGTGATCAACAGATCCACGTCGGCCCCGACCCGAATCCACAACCTCCCAATAGCCCGGCGCATGTGGCCTATGAGGTTAGCGACCTGGCGCAGTGGAAGACCGCCCTCGCCGCCCAGGGGTGTACCTTCAAAGATAGCGAGACCATACCAGGCTACATTCGAGCCGAGACGCGCGATCCGTTCGGCAATCGCATTGAGTTCTTACAGAGCACGGCAAATAGAGAGGCTTAGACATTGAGCACCAGCAAACCAGCCAGCCAGGGTTTTACCGTTTCCGATAACGTCGCCGCCATGCAAGGGTCCGCGACCTTGGCCGCCATGCAGGCCGCGATGGATCTTAAAGCGCAAGGACACGATGTGGTCGACCTGGGCCCGGGCGAACCGGATTTCGACACGCCGGATAATATTAAGCAGGCCGCGGTCGAGGCTATGCGTTTGGGCGAGACCAAGTACACGCCGACGGCCGGAACCAAGTTGTTAAAGCAGGCGATCCAATCGTTTTACGAGCGCGAATTCGGCACGGTTTACGAATACGATCAGGTGGCCGCCACCGGCGGCGGCAAGCAAGCGATCTTTAACGCGGTTGTAACTCTGGTCAATCCCGGTGATGAGGTGCTGATCGTCAAACCGTATTGGGTCACGTTTCCCGAGATCGTAAAGTTTGCGCGCGCGACGCCCGTTTATATCGATACGGCAGAAACCGAATTCGTGCTCAACGCCGAACAGGTGAAGGCCGCGATCACACCGCGCACCCGGTTGATCATAATCAATTCTCCGAGCAATCCATCCGGACGCGTTATCCCGCCCGCCGAATTTCAGCGCATCATGGAGGTGCTGACCGAGCGCGGCGTGTATGCGATCTCGGACGAGTGCTATTTACGCTTTGTCTATCCACCCGCTGAAGTGTTCAGCGCCGCGACCTTGCCGGCGGAACTACGCGCGAATCTTTGTATCGCCGGTTCGTTCTCGAAGACCTACGCCATGACCGGTTGGCGGATGGGTTACACGTTGGCGCGGCCCGAATGGACCAAAGCCATGATGAAGGTGCAGAGTCATTCCACCAGCAACGCCACGTCGATCGCGCAACGCGCTGGAGCGGAAGCCTTTAACGGACCTCAAGAATCGGTCGCCATCATGTTGGCGGAATACTTGAAGCGCCGCGACTGGTTGATCCACGCGCTGCGCAGTGTTCCCGGATTTCGGTGTTCCCTTCCCGAGGGTGCGTTCTACGCGTTTCCGGACATCAGCAGATGCTTAGGCGGTGAAGTAAAAACCTCGGCTGAGTTCGCGGACCGCTTGCTGCACGAAGAGCACACGGTGGTTACGGACGGCGCCGGATTTGGCGCGGAAGGTTTCCTGCGTATCTCGTACGCGACTTCGATGGAGCGCTTGGAAGAGGGCGTGCGAAGAATTCGTAGTTTAGCGGCGCGTCTTTCCAGCGAGAAATGAGTCGTGACGTCGTCTGCCAAATGCGCCGACGTTGAAGATCAGGTTGGTGCTCAACTCATGATTAGGGACAGATATGCAATTGCGGCTTCCCCCGCGGCGGCTCTTCGACCTGCATGAATTGACTTCACTTTTCGCCAAAGGATTTACAACCCTTGAAGTTCGTGATATATGTCCCCGGCTGGATAATGATCAGGCGTTCCTACCTCCATTCGGCCGCATTCTCATGACCTATGGGTGGGCGCCTCACACAAATAGGAGAACATCATGAAAGTAAGAACCTATCACAATGGGGACGACGTTTACATTGCGTGGAAGACCGGCTTCATCCCGGATTGCCGAGGCTTCGCACTGATGCGCAAGCGTAATGGATTGGAAGAGGTGGTTAGTACGTGGGTGGGATTTGAGGGTCAGGACCACAAACTGGGCGAACGCCGTTCGTCAACGAATTGGCCCATTCAGAAATACCAATGGACCGATTACATGGCCGCCGGGGGCGACCGGCTGCAATATCGGGTCGTTCCGATGATCGGTCCGGACCAGGACAACTTGCGCCCTGACGAAGACACGGCCAGTGAATGGACCCCGGAGATCGAATTGAGTAACGAGGTCTCACCCAAGATCGAAGCCTATTTCAATCGCGGTATTGTGGCCGCGCAGTGGGTTTCTCGTCGGTTGGGGGTGACGGATCATGACCTCAAAACTACCAAGCTCCGCGAGGTGATCGATACCCCGGATGATTCCTTTCGCAACTATTTGGCGGGTCAGCTCGGCGCCCGTTTGTTTGAACTATTGGCGAAAGCTGCCAAAGAAAAGCGAGAAATATACGGCGCGCTCTACGAACTTGACGACGAACAATTGGAGTCGGCGCTAGAGAAATTTCGCAAACGCGCCCACATCGTACTTGCCAATGGAAGTGTGAAAAAGAAGGGTGAAGATCAGAATCAGGCCGCCCGTGATCGACTTACGGGCAAGATCGACCTGCATAACCGAATGATCTCGCCTCGCGCATTGGGCCACAACAAATTCTTGGTGATATGTGATACCCACGGCCGCGCGCGCTGGGTCTGGACCGGAAGTCAAAATTGGACCAAGACCGGGCTATGTACCCAAGCCAATAATTCAGTGTTGATCGACGACTTCGACCTCGCTGAGGAATACCGGCAGCAATGGGATCTGCTCCGGGATGCAGGTGATCTAACCCCGGACACACTCAAGGACAGCAACAGCGAGCCTCGCGATCCGGCGATCGATTCGGGCACAGTACGCGTTTGGTTCACGCCCACGATCGGCCAGGTCGATCTCGACGAGGCCCGCAAGTTGATCGAAAAAGCCAAGCAATCGATCCTCTTTTTGATGTTTAATCCGGGTCCGAAAGACACGTTGCTCAATGGGATCATTGCTACCGCTCAAAAGGGCGTTGCTGGGAAACGACTTTACATTCACGGTGCGATCAATCAGGACCCCGGCACCACGGCCAACCCGGTCGAACTGTTTCAAGAGGGGAATTCGGTCAGATCCGATTTTGAACTTACCTTGCCTGCGGCGATCGATGAAACAACGAGTTGGTTCGTGCGAGAGATGAAAAAACTGCCGCAAACATTCGCCATGGTCCACAGCAAAGTCGTGGTCGTGGATGCATTTAGCGACCATCCGGTGGTCATGACCGGTTCGCACAATCTGGGTCCTAAGGCAAGCGGTACCAACGACGAAAATTTCCTCATCTTCAAGGACCTGCCTGGTCTCGCGGCCGCTTATGCGACCAACATTATGTCCATTTACAACCAGTACCGCTGGCGCTTCCGTAGTCAAAAGCAACCCAAGGCCAAACGGTTCAACGGGCTAAAGGACAACGACATCTGGCAAAAGGGTTATCTTAAGAAGGGTAGTACCGGACTTCGCGAGATCGAATTTTGGGTTGGAGAATAGAATTGGTGTCAGATGTCAGATTTTTGGGTGCCCGGTGGGGCGTGATCTCGACGATGATCTATTCTCTGTGACCTCTGTGGCTAATTTTTTTGGCCACAGAGGTCACAGAGAGAGGTACTTACCGAACCCAAACCCAACACCCAACACCGGCCTTTAATAAATATTAAAATTGTACTCGATCACCATGTAGGTCGAGACCGGCCGCCCATCCTTGATGGCCGGGGTGAATTGAATTCGCCGCGCGGCATTGATCGCCTTTTCCGTCAATCCGTTCGGCAATTGGTTTAGCGCCCGTATGCTGGTCACCTGACCATTCGACGAAAATACCACACTCAAACGAACCGTTCCGATGGTCTGGTTCAAACGCGCGGCCTCGGTATATTCGGGTTGCGGTTTGCTCAGCACGCGAGCGCGCTGGGTTACTTCGCTAAGCTTGAAGATCTTGTTGTAGTCAACACCTCCACCGGGTCCCCCCGGACCACCGCTCCCGGCCGGGTCTCCGCCGCCAGTGTTGCGGTCATTGCCCGGACCAACTCCATTTCCACTACCCGGGCCAACTCCGGCGCGATCACCGGTACCAATGCCGCCATTGGAGCCCGGTCCGGACGAGGTCGCCGTGGTCTTTGAATTCGGATCCCCGAAATTCGTGCTCGAACGATCCGGCGGAAACAGGGTCGGATCAGCATTGTTGTTGGGCGGAACGATCAACGGATCGCTGGTCGGTGGTGGCGGCTTCGGATTCGGCGCCATTAGCGGATCGGCATTGGCCGCCGGCGGTAGCTTGCCTACCGATGCGGGGGTCAACTCGTTGCGGCCACCGCCACCACCGCCTCCGGCCTTCTCTTGCTTGGCGCCTTCGCCGCCGCCGTTACCCTTAGCGCGGCCGGCGACGCCTTCGTCGGGCGTGGGTTGGACATCCGGGATATTCAACATCTCGGTCAATTCCAACTCTTCCTTTTGCGCCAACATTGCGGCCTGATTCGCCCGGTGGCGATCGAACAGCACTAGCGCCAGGGCCAAACCGATGATCACGGCAAACGCCGTCAGCGTGGCAAAGGCTACGTTGGGATTACCCAACCCGCGACGGATCACCCCGCCGTAGGCCGCCAGTGAACGGCGCACGAAATCTTTCGGGTTGCGGCGCAATTCGGGCCAGGTTAGTTGCGCCTCTTGTCCCGCGGAACGGAGCTCGGCGCTCAATCGCGAGACCAATCCGGCATCATCCAGCAACGTCAGGTGATAGATATCCGAGCCCGGCGCGGCGAAACCCGATTCCGCCGTTACTTCGGTGATCAGGAAAGCCGGTTCCTCAACCGAACCCGCCAACGCGATCAGCGGCGCGCCATCCAGGGGACAAAAAGCGAATTGATCGGAAAATTCTTCGTGACACGATTCGCACGTCTTCATTTGATTTACCTCAAATACCATTGGAGATTGCGCTAGGGCGCCCGAGGAGAGCGTAACTTCAGAACTAAACCGCTGCCGAAACGAAGCGAACACGCGTTGGTCCAAACCGTCAGGCACTGGCGGTGCTTCCCACGATGCCAACATCGCGCCCAACCATTGGTCGCCGGCGCCGTCAGCGGGAAACAAGTTGTCAGATTCAATAAATGTCATCGGGAGGCCTCTTCCATCTGCGTCTGTTCCGCCTGGCTAAGCAGCACCGGCATCAAGGAACGCTTCAAATTCTGCCGCGCTCGATGCAGCCGCGATTTCACGGCGCTAAGATCGGCGCCAACCACGGCGGCGATCTGTTCCATCGATAACTGTTCGTATTCGAAAAGGATCAACGCCTCGCGCTGCAGCGACGGTAATTCAGCGATGGCGGCTTGCACGGCCCGCGCCCGCTCGTCCGTGATCAAACCGTGTAACGGTCCGGCGTTCGCCGCCGGCGCATTGTCCAACCCGGCGGCGGAAACATTCCGCGTATTTCGCCGAAAATGTTTGTTGGCCAGATTGCGCGCCGCACCGTAAAGATAGGTGCGCAATTCACCACGGGTCGCGTCAAATAACTGTGGCTGTTCGATCAGTCCCAAAAAACAATCGTGGGCGACGTCTTCGGCCAGTTCGACCGAAAGCAGTAACCGAAAGGCAAATCGAAACACGGGTTCCCGATGGCGTTGGTACAACACCTGGAAGGCGGATCCATCTCCACCGATCGCTTTTCCGAGCAATTGCTCGTCGGTCATGTTGATCAAATCCCGTCCGACGGTTTCGTCTTTGGCTGCTCTCAAATGTAATTACCGTTCGCGGGTGAAAAGTTGCGGGTTCGTACGAAATTATTTCGAATTTTTTTCCAGCGGTGTTTGGTTTTGGAGACGATGAGCGTTTTGATGCGAATTTCGCTGGTCGGGCTGCTTTTGAGGCCTTTCACAGAGTAATTTCGCGTTACCTGCGGTCGGAAGCGGGCGACGTCGATCAACTGATCGAATGCGCGGCCCAGTTCAGAGTTGCGCCTTTCAGGCGCGATGAACGTGGGCGAGACTCTACTTACCGCAAGCGCGCCTCAGTTCAGAGTTGCGCCTTTCCGGCGCGATGTCCGCGCGCGAGACTCGACTTACCGTAAGCGCGCCCCAGTTCAGAGTTGCGCCTTTCAGGCGCGATGAACGTGGGCGAGAATTTACCTACCGCAAGCGTGCCTCGGCCCAGAGTTGCGCCTTTCCGGTGCGATGAGGTTGAACCCAACGAGTTTATCGGGTACGAACATCACGCGTAAACGCATAGCTCTGTACCGTCGCGCGCTTACGGTAAGATTTAGGTTTACCAAGATCATCGCGTCTGAATGTCCTAAGGCTGTACCGTATCGCGCGTGCGGTAAGTTGTGAGTGGGCTACGACGTTCAAAAACGACGCGCGATTCCATAAATACGCACGTCCTTCTGGACGACTCTAATTGCCGTTGATCTTAGCCAGGAGTTTCGCGGCGTACTCTGAATTCATCTTCATCAAGATCTGATACTGCGCCTGAGCATTCCCCTTATCCCCCAGATCAAGGTAAGTTTGCCCCAAGTAGTAATGTGGCAATTCGGCTTCTGGCTCTAATTGCGCAGCCCGTTGGAAGGTCTTGACCGCCGCGTTGAAACGCGCCAGTTGTTTCTGTGCGTAGCCCAGTTCGGTGTACGACGCGGAAAGTTCTGGTTTCAGTTCTATGGCCCGATTTAATACGTAAACGGCATCCTCGAACTTGCTCACATCGTTATAGCAGTAACCCATTCGGTAAAGCGTGTTGGCGCCCAACGTTCCGCTGCTATCCGCACTCTTGTATTGTTCAAGCGCCCCCGCGTAATTCTTCTGGTCGTAAAGCACATCGCCGAGCCCCACATAGCTTGCGCTTGATTCGGGGTCCAATCTAATTGCCTGTCGATAGGCCGCCTCGGCCGCGGCGTTACTTTCTAGCTGATGATTGGCATAGCCCAGTTCGGCATAAACGGCGGCGTGATCCGGCTTAAGCGCTTTAGCACGTTCTAATGCGTCGATCGCGGCCTGGAATCTTCCCAGATCATTATTCGCCCAACCGATCTTGTAGTAAGCAGTTTCGACGTTCGGAGTGATCCGCAGACCCGATTGATAGGCTTCGATCGCCAGTGCATATTCATGGGTGTTGGAATAATAAGTGTCACCCAAGTTGAACCAGGCCGACCCGTAGTCAGATCTCAGGCGAATCGCCGAGCGAAAGTCGGAAATGGCATTCTGCGACCCTCCAGAATTCCGGTGAGCATATCCGCGCTCAAAATAAGACTCGGACGAATTTGGGTCTAAGGCAAGCGAACGGTCTAGCGCAGTGATCGCGTCGCTGTATTGTTCCTTTTCGTTATAGATCCAACCGATACGGTAATAAGTATCACTGAGCCGCGGATCAAGCGCGACCGCCTTAAGGTAGGCCGCCAAGGCCGCGTCATATTTTTCGGCATCAAAAAATGCATCCCCTTGGTCATTGTAGTCCTCGGCCGATTGACCGCCCGACGGTGGACGCGCGGTGCGTTTCACCGTCGCCTTCGCCGGAATTACCCGCCGTTTAGCTATGGTGCGCTTAACCGTGGACAATTGTGCCCCGCCGCCCGCCAGTCCGCGCGAATCGCTGGCACCATGGGTTCCGGCCGCCGCGGTACTTAAACCCTGCGCCTCAACCGGAATCACCCAAATAACGGCCGCGACAACGACGGCCGCGATTCCCAAAGAGTTTGTTGCATTCATCATCATTATTCCGACCTGAATCAATGTTTCGAATTTTTTGAACTTCAATTCCGCGACGGCAAAAAGAAAAATATTTGCCTGGCCTGTAGATCAAATTGTAGGTTCAACTGAACGACCGCGCAACGAAAGACGGCCAAATCGAGACTTCCGGTCGATCAACCGGTAATCCCGGCCGAGGTCGATTATGTGCGTTGGCGCACGGACGCTGCTTTAAGACACTGCCACTATTGATTGTTTAGCGACTTAAGCGGTGCGCGGCCGCGCGCGGCGTAAAAGTTCTTCTGGTGTGTGAATGCGATCAATGTCCTCAATGAACAAACCTAAACATGTGGTCCTGGTGGTCGAGGACGTGGCTGAAACCCGCGACGGGATCGAGCGGCTGCTGAAATCAGACGGCTACCAGGTCGAGGTGGCGCGCGATGAGGCCGACGCGATCCTCAGTGCGCGCCGGAGTCCCCCCGACCTTATCCTGGTCAGCCTGGCCGGTCCGCCGATCGAGGTAATTGCGGTCGCCGGCCGCATTCGCGCTCGATCCGGCACGTCGCAAGAAGTTCCCCTGGTTATCTTTTGTATTCTTGAGGCCCACGAGGGCGGCGAGGTCGCCATCGGTAAAAACGTCCACATAACTCATCCCGACAATTTCAATCAACTCAGAGGATTGCTCTCACGGTTACTCAACGAGGTAGCTCATGTATCACTTTGATGAAGAATCAAACGATAAACTGGGGCCGGTCGCGTTAAGCCTGCTGCATTCCAGAGACCAAACTCGAACCGAGGCGGAAGATTCTCCGGACCAACCAGGCGAGCCTTCCTCAGGTGAGATCCAGACGGACCAAATTGAATCGGCGCCGGGTGCGTGAATCTCACGAGGTCGGAGTTAGGCGCGGTCCGGTGTAACATCAAAAAACGAAGGCTGGAGCATCAACTCCAGCCTTCGCGGGTACCTGCCTTACGAACAGTTAAGGTATTCACTGGCCACGGCTATGGCCGGGAAATGTTTACGCAAGGCAGGTTCTCTAGACTGCGGCTACAAGCAAAACCGGACCGAGATCACGCGGCCACAAGTTGCCGCGGAAAAACAAAACTAGTAATGCTTCCCACTACTCCGTCAACGTCCGGCTTCACCAAGTAGGCATTGGCTCCGGCCGCAAGTCCCTTAACTACATCGGCGGCGTATGCATTGCCGGAAAAGAAGACTATCGGTGTCGTCGCGTCCGTCTGGCGCATTTGACGACATAGGTCAAAACCGTCCAGGTCGGGCAACGATGTATCCAAAATGTAGAGATCAAAGCGTTCTGCAACGATCATCGCCAGGGCCTGGGCCGCGGTAGATACGGCGGTTGCTTCGATTTGCGAGTAGCCTAACCTGATGGTCAGCATGTCGCGGGCATCTTCGTCGTCCTCAACATATAGGACACGCGGCCGGGGTTCGGATGGCATATTTGCCTCCTGATAAGGGGATGTAGAACCTAACTTGATGAATCTGGACCAATCGGTTGTCGTTGTATGTGCGCTAGCACTCATATGGTCCTGATCGCACGTTCGCGTCTCTTTCACGGGCAATGAACGCGGTGAATCAAGTAAGATCGGGAACCGTACGACGGAGGCGCCGCACGGTTCCCATCGGGTTTAGCGACTAGGCGCGCTGGCCCGGATCGTCAGTTCGGTGCCACGCGGCAATTCAATATCGTCTTTGCCCTGGGCATAGACCGAACCGGCCCCGCCGGCCGCGCCAACCACACCACCGATCACCGCGCCCTTGCCCCCACCGGCAATTGCGCCAATGATCGCGCCAATCGCGGTTCCGATGCCCGTGCGGGCAACCGTAGTATTGGTACGGTTATCGTTTTCGGCTACCGCGCCTTCGTTGTCGACCCGAACCGTCTCGCCATTCTGCATGCGAACACTCTCGATAAGTCCGGCGAACGTGTAGGTCTGGCCATTACGCAACCGTATGGTCTCGACGCTGAGCGTCATTTGCGAACGCCCGGTAAGGCGCCCACCTCGATCGACGCTCGCCACGGTGCCTTCGATCGTCGCACCCGCGTATTGACTGGGTTGATTAACGGTCATGGTGAATCGATCACCGGGATTGGCGGTTTTCGACGTTAGATCGGTATTCATCACGGCGACGACACTCTCGCCGTCACGCACAATATATTGGCTATTGTTGCCGCCGTACGTACCCGCGACAGTTCCGGTGCCGTTATAGACATTCCATTGAGCGGTCTCGGAGGTTCGGTCGTAAATGCTCCTAACCAAGATCGGTCGGGTCAACTGATTTGAATCGATCTGGCGGGTCACTTGTAGGCTGCGACCATTCTCGATCGGTTCAAAAGTAACGATGAAATCGGTATCGCGGTAGCCGGTCGAATTGATCACCAAACGTTCGCCCGCTAAAGTCGCGTTCATCTGCGTGGTTCGGCCGTTCGCTTGCTGTTCCGACTGCTGCCGGCCATCGGCCGTAAAAGTAGATTGCGCGGCTTGCGACGAAGCCAGGGAAACGTTCGAACCGTTGCGTTCAATGGAAAGCATTTCCGGGGATTGTAAACGCGCCTGCAGACGTTCGGTCATGCGTTGCCGGTCATTGTTACCGTTATTGTTCGCCGTCGCACGTTCCACGACCTGACGGACATTATCGCTACGCGATGCGTTCAACTGATAGGTACCGGTCAATCGATCGCGGTTGCCGTATCCGTTCCCGTTGCCGTTCCCCGAATTTTGATTCGACTCGTTCCATTGCCAATCCAGCGAATAAGCCGTGGCCAGTTGGTCAAGATTAGAACGCACTGCCGCCCATTCGTTCTGCGAGCCAGAGTTGAAACGACGACGACCAACCAGATCGTTGATCGGTGAGGCCGCTTGCAGGACTGCTTCCGCGTCCGCGGCTACGGCCCGACGTCGATTCAAACGATCGCTAAATTGCCGCGTTGCGCTTTCAAAGCTGGTTTGCAGCGTTAACAATTCGTTGATGTTCTGTTGGCCATTTCGGCCATTGTTGCCCATGGCATTGTTGATGCTATTGCGAAAAGTGTACGAAGTTTGGGTGATACGCTGCATGATCTGCCGTACCTGGCGCTCGTTGGCCACTTGGTAGCTTCGCTGGGTCTGGGCGCTCAGGCCACTAACCGACAATGCGGTCACGGCAAATACTATCGCGATCCGTTTTAAGTTTTTCATATTCTCCACCTTGAATGCTGTCATAACTGACGATATTAATACGGTTCAGTGACGTCGGAAGTCGCATCCGCACAACCCCGCGTCCGGAATAAGTTGTCTTTGGGAAAAGTTTCGTTAGCACCAGGACTTGGCTTGACGCCACGATCTGCGATCGCTTAATTCCGTGCCTAGAGATCAACTGAGGGATTTATAGCATGACGCGAAGGGGTCCGTCCGTGCGGTGGCGCACATAGGCGGGTTATAGGAAAATCAGGCAGGGTTAGCCAAGCAAGCGGTCAAACTCATCCTTGACGACCTGATAGCACTCGCAGGCCATTCCTTCCAATTTCTTGCGATCGAGGATCTTGATGCGCCCACGAACGTAGCGAATGGCCCCGGCGTCCTGCAAACGCCCGGCGGCAACGGTAACGCCCTCGCGCCGAACTCCCAACATATCGGCGATCATTTCCTGGGTCATGACCAATTCGTCATTCTTGAGCCGGTCATGACTCAGGAGCAGCCAGCGGCACAATTGCTGTTCGACGGAATGCAGCCGGTTGCATACGGCAGTTTGTGAGATCTGGGTAATGAGTGCCTGCGTATAGCGCAAGAGCAATTGCTGAAACCGGCCCCCCAGGGCGAATTGGTCCTGTAAAATTTTACGCCTCATCCGGACGGCCTTGCCGGCGCTTTGAACCACGGCCCGGTTTGGCATCGTGCCGCCACCCATAAAAAGCGCGATGCCGACCACGCCATCATTGCCGGTCAAACCCATTTCGGCGCTAGTTCCATTCTCCATGGTGTATAACAGAGACACGATCGACGAAGTTGGGAAATAAACGTAATCCAATTGCCCGCCAAATTCATAGACAACTTCACCAAGCAAGAAATCGACGTGTTCCAGCTTGGAAGCAAGACTTTCATATTCATTAACGGGAAGCGCCGCCAACAATCGGTTTTCGCTGAGGACACTCGGGTCTACGGGTAACACTTTAATTCGTCGCACGGCCAGGTCTCCTTTAGAAAAGGGCAAACGCGCAAGGTCGAATGAGGCAAACCGCCATTGGTTCAGAAGGTTATTGTAGCGCATAAGTCTGCCAGCGTACAGAGCGCGTATGTACCCAATCGTACAGAGTGAATCGACAAACCAGTCCAATCTGGTATCGTCCAGGGGAATTAGCTGGCAGAATAACGTGGGCTATTGCTCGGATAGCTATTTGCTCAACGAATTTAAGGAATTTATCGAACCGTCGACCATTAAATGAATGTAAAAGATATCACTCGGGTCGCCTTTGTGGGCGATTACATGCCGCGTCAATGTGGAATTGCCACCTTTACTACCGATATATGCGAAGCCATCGCCGCTCAATATCCGGAAGTCAGTTGCCTGGTTGGCGCCGTCAATGACCGCGCCGAAGGCTACGATTACCCCGAACGCGTTCGGTTCGAGATCGACGAAAAGGAAGTGGATTCATACCGGCGCGCGGCCGATTTCATCAACATCAACAACGTCGAGGTCGTCTCGGTCCAGCACGAATTCGGCATCTACGGCGGCGCTGCCGGAAGCCACTTGCTTACGCTGCTGCGCGATCTACAAATGCCGGTGGTCACCACCCTGCACACGGTGTTACGGGAACCGAACGCAGACCAACTTGCCGTGATGAAGCAGTTGGACCGCCTCTCGAGCCGCTTTATCGTAATGGCCGAACGGGGTCGCGATTTCCTGCAAGACATTTACGGTGTGGCGTCGGCAAAGATCGACCTGATCCCGCACGGCGTTCCTGATGTTCAATTCATCGACCCCGCGTTTCACAAGGACCAGTTTGGCGTCGAAGGCAAAACGGTGATGCTGACCTTCGGTTTGCTCTCGCCGAACAAAGGCATCGAAAATGTGATCGAGGCGCTGCCCGCGATCCTGGCCGAGCACCCGAATTTTGTGTACATCGTACTCGGCGCGACCCATCCGAATTTGGTAGCCCAGGACGGTGAATCTTACCGGTTAAAGCTCAAGCGCTTGGCGGAAGATCGTGGCGTGGCAGCG
>JBDSEC010000298.1:0-16125 GCA_039920205.1 Pyrinomonadaceae bacterium | reverse complement strand
GGTAAATAAGTTCAGTTCAATACCGGCGCGCAACGCGGCCGAATGCTGAAAAGCGGTTAGTGTTTGAAAGACCAGGTCGGGGCTAAGCATCTATTTGTACTCCATCGAAAATCATCGATTCCGGTGTAATATGACATTTGTAACTTAGTTCGAGAAGCGAGCAAAGCGGAAAGCCGTCAAACTAAAGTTTAACCAATAATGAAACTCATCGAATGTGTACCAAACTTTAGCGAGGGCCGCAAGCCCGAGGTAATTTCCCGACTGGTCGCGTCGGTCGAGCAGGTCGCGGGCGTCGTCGTTTTGAATGTTCATCGGGACCCCGACCATCACCGATCCGTTATCACTTTTGCCGGCGAACCCGATCCGGTCGCAGAAGCCGCCGTGCGGGTGACGGCCCTGGCGGCAGAGCTGATCGACCTGCGCCAGCACCAGGGCGAGCATCCACGATTGGGTGCGACGGATGTGTTGCCCTTTGTCCCGATCCGCGGCGTTACGATGGAAGAATGCATCGCGTTGGCCCACCGTACGGGCGAGCGCATTGCTAACGAACTCGGCATCCCCGTCTATTTTTATGAGCGAGCGGCTTTGACCCCCAACCGGATCAATCTGGAAGACGTGCGCCGCGGCGGTTTCGAACTTCTGCAAACAGAAATTCACGCCCGGCCCGAACGCGCGCCGGACGCGGGCGAACCACGGATCCACCCTAGTGCCGGAGCAACCATTGTGGGAGCGCGGCCGTTCCTGATCGCTTTTAACGTTGACCTGCGCACCGGCGACATTAGGATCGCCCGGCAGATCGCGCGCGCTATTCGTGGCCGCGATGGAGGATTACGTTATTTGAAGGCCCTGGGATTTGAATTGGAGAGCCGCGGCCAGGTGCAGGTCTCAATGAACCTGGTCGATCACGAAAAGACCGGATTGGCTCAAGCCTTTGCGGCGGTCAAGGTCGAAGCCGATCGCCTGGGTGTGCAGCTCGCCGGCAGCGAGATCGTTGGCTTGGTGCCGCAAGCTGCATTGGACCAAACTGCCGCGCACTTCTTAAACCTACAGGATTTCCATCCGGATTTGGTCGTCGAGAATCGTGTCGCCGCCGCGTTTGCCGAACAACGTGAAACCAGCGGCGACTTTATTGGCGAGGTGGCCAGCGCGCAACCGATACCCGGCGGTGGCGCGGCGGCCGCGCAGGTGGCAGCACTGTCCGCGGCCTTGGGTGAGATGCTCGGCCGTTTGACCCAGGGACGCGAGCGATTCGTCGAAGTCGAGGCCGAGGTCAACGAGGCCGTGACCCTGCTCGCCGATCTGCGCCAGCAACTGCAAACGACGGTTGCCGAAGACAGCGAAAGCTATCGCCGCGTGATCGCCGCGCGCCGATTGCCGGCCGCTAGCGATGCTGAACGTCGCGAACGCGCAGGCCGAGTTGAAGAAGCCTTGAAAGGTGCGGCGACGGTACCGCTAGAAGTAGCCAGCTTAGCGTTGCAAGTATTAGAGACGATCGAAACCCTCGCCGAGATCGGCAACCCCTCTGCACTGTCCGACGCCGCCGCGGGCGCGCAGTTCGCCGTCGCCGCGGTGGCCGCCGCGCGTTATAATGTGCTGGTCAACGTCGCCGCGATCGACGACGAAGAGTTCGGTGCCGAACACATGGCGCGGGCGTTGGATCTATTGGAACGGGCGAGGGAAATAGGAGTACGGGTGGAAGGGTTGTTGGTGTCGTCACTTTAGTTCGCGTTCGCTGGCGGCGAGCTCCGCTGAAAGTGGTCCGTACCGCCTGCGAAGCGGTTGGCATGTTTCTCTAGGTGCTAGCTAACCAAAAAACTAGCCGCCACCAGAACGGCTTGGCCGCTGTCCAGTGCGGTGAGGCTATGCCTCACCGAGTGACGATTAAGAACGTTGGGGCTACGCCCCCGGGCGGCAGAGCCGCAAATTAAATTTTAACTGGCCGGTGAGGCAAGCCTCACCGCACTGGACAGCGGTCAAGCCGAATCGAAAGCAGAAATATAGCTCTAAGGCAGCTACAGTCAACTGGCCTACCCGCCCGCGCAGGTAATGGCCTTACTGTCTTCCCCCCCCTGACACCGAACACCTGACACCCGACACCCGTCCTCACTCCACCGGTTCGATCTTCAAATGCATGCGTTGCAGATCGACGCTCATATCGCGGCAGTTAGTCGCGATCTCGGTCACGCGGTCTGACGAAATACTGCGGCAGGCGATCAGCACCGCATCCACTTCCTGTTCATGACAGACTTGCGGCAGCGAACCGTTGCCCGCGAATACACGCAAACCGTGGATCACCTTACCGTGCTTCATGGGGTCATCGTCCATGAAGCCGACCGGTGAATATTCCAACGCTGGATTGTTGCGCAGCTCGCGCAGCAGCATCTCGCCCGCGTCACCCGCGCCATAGATCAAAGCGCGCCGGCCCACCCCCGGCCGCTGACCCGGGATCATTTGCCGGAACAATCTAAATGCCATGCGGCTGGCGGTGATGGCGACCAACAGCAAGATCCCGTCCACCAAAAATACCCGGCGGGAAAATCCCTGAAAGCGAAACAGCAACAGGATCAGCAACATGCTGCCGATCGATCCGGCTAGCGCGCCCTTAGCAAAGCCGAACAGATCGCCGATGCTGGTGTAGCGCCAGATGCCGCGATAGGTGCCGCTCCACAAGAAGGCCGCTAACTTTACAAAGACCAAGATCGGCACGGTGCGCAGGAACAAGCGCCAGTTGTCGTCGTCGCGCATGGCGCCAAATAGCAGCAGGTACGAAGCGTAGTAACAAAGGACGATCAGCACGACATCCAATAACACTTCGAACAGACGCCGTTTGTACGAGACATCGACTAAGAAAGCCACCAACGTGCGATTGGCCTCGGCCTGCGGCTCTTGATCCTCGTCATAAACCTTTACCTTGGCCAAGTAAACCCCGACCAAGGTCAGCACGATGACAAAACCAACGATCGCCGCCAGGCTTTGATCTATCTTAAGTTCGCGAACCCACAGGGCCAACGCGCCCGATAAGACGGCGAACGCATACAACATCAGGACTGCGGTGCGTTCCGACAAACCCAATCCGACCAACCGGTGCGAGGTATGATCGCGCCCACCTTGCGACGCCGCACGGCCCTTCAACTTCCGCACCACCGTCACCAATGTAGTGTCAAAGATAGGCACGAACAGGATCAAAACCGGCACGGCCAAAACGGAAAACAGGCTACGCGATCGCCCGCCCGTGGCGTTCAGCAGCACACTACTGGCCAGGAAGAACCCCACGAACATAGACCCGCAATCACCCATAAAGATCGACGCGGGATTGAAATTGAAACAGAGGAAGCCGGCCAGCGCGGCGATAAAGACCACCAGCAGCCACATCTCGTCCGGCTGCGTGGAAATACCGGTACTGAAGGCCAACACCAACGCGGCGATGGCCGCGATGCCGCCGGCCAACCCGTCCATGTTGTCCAGCAGATTTACCGCATTGGTGATGCCGACCAACCAAAAGATCGTGATCACCATGTTCAACGTTTTGAAGTTGGTCCAGGGCAAGGACAAACCGTAAAAAATGATCAACGATGCGCCCATCACCTGGCCGATCAATTTCTGATACGGCTTGATCCGCAGCAGATCGTCGATCAAACCAATGGTGAACAGGAAGGTCCCGGCGGCCAGGATGACCCAACCCTGGGCTGAGTGCGGGAGCAGGAAAATGTATGACAACGCGACGGTCGCGAAGATCGCGATCCCGCCCATCATGGCGGTCGGCTGCTTATGCCAGCGGTCTATTTTTGGTTGAGCAACGTAACCGAACCGGCGCGCCCATTGACGCACCGCAAAGGTAAGCAGCAGCGATCCGGCGAACGCAACGGCGCCGATGACGATCAGCCTGGTAGGAAGCGGGAACATGATCTACACAGTCGGGGGATCCAATGTACGCCTAGGCCGAGGAGAATTCCACCGGTTCATTCAAGTCTGACGGGGCCAGCTTGAACCGAAGCTAATTATCCGAAGTGCCGAGTGCGAATTATAACCCATCAACGGTGGCCGGTGTGAAAGTCGATCACCGTCTGAATTATCCCATCCAAAGTTAGGGTTGGGTTGAAATCGACCAGATTCCGCACTTTGGTCGTATCGGGCACACGGCGCGGCATATCCTCGAACCCTTCTTCGTAGGCCTCGTCATACGGCATAAACACGATCTCGGACGGTGAATCGGTCAAACGTTTGATCCGTTCGGCGAGCGCTAGGATAGTTACCTCTTCGCTAGATCCAATATTGAATACTCCACCAACGGCATCGGGATGATCCATCAATCCAACCAACGCGCCCACCACATCACCGACAAAGCCAAAGCAACGCGATTGCTGTCCGTCGCCATAAACCGTGATCGGCCGGCCCGCTAACGCCTGCTTAACAAAATTGGGGATCACCATGCCGTATTGACCGGTTTGACGCGGACCGACGGTGTTAAAGAGCCGCACCACAACGACCGGCAATTTCTTTTCGCGCCAATAGGCCAGAGCGAGGAATTCATCGATCGCTTTCGAGCACGCGTAGCTCCATCTTCCCTTGGTGGTGGCGCCCATCACCAAATTACCGTCTTCACGAAACGGAAAATCGTTACTCAATCCATAAACTTCCGAAGTTGAAGCCACCAGCACTTTCTTCTTCTTTTTGTTGGCCAGATTCAAGACCACTTCGGTCCCACGCACGTTGGTTTCGATCGTGCGTACCGGACTTTCGACGATCAGCTTAACGCCCACCGCCGCGGCCAGGTGAAACACCACGTCGCACTGATCTACTAGCTCGGCCACCACTGGCACGTTGTGGACGCTGTCAATGGTGTAATGGAACCGCTCGTGACTCTTTAGATGCTGGATGTTATCGATGCTGCCGGTCGACAGGTCGTCAATCACAAACACTTCATCGCCACGCGACAAATAGGCGTCTGACAAATGGGAACCGATGAAGCCGGCCCCTCCGGTGATCAATACTCGCAAAAGCTTGCTCCTGTTCGTAGCCCCGCTTTGAGGCGGAATCGCACCCGAAAGAAATTAATACGGTCAGGCGTGATTGCGGCTAGGTGATTAAAATGGCTCGGTCAGAGGCTACGATACAGGTTGGCCACATCCGAAAGCAAACGCGCCAATTGGTATTGTTCCCGAACATAGCTGAGACCCGCCAAACCAAGGCGATCGCGCATTGTCTGGTCATTGATCAACCTATCCAGACCGCAGCGGAACGCTTCCGCATCATCTGCTTGTACCGCGATGCCCCGTTCGCAGACATCAAAACCGGCGCCTTTTTCCGTGATCGGGCCGAGCAGATCGACCACCCCCCCGACCGCGGTGGCGATCACCGGCCGCGCGTTCGCCATCGCTTCGATCAAGGTCAAGGGCGTGCCTTCGTTTCGCGACGTAAGCGCGACGACGTCCAAAGCGGGATAGAAATTCTGCGGGTCATCCCGCGCGCCCAGAAAGACCAAACGCGAACCGAGGTTCAGTCTAACCGCCTCGGCCTCCAACTCCGGGCGAAGGTGGCCGTCACCGATGATAACGAAACGTACCAATGGACCGTCGTCCATTACGTGCTCTAGAAACTCGGCCGCCGCCCGCAAGAACAGCGCATGATGCTTGATCTCGGTCAAACGACCGACGATACCAACTAACACCTCGTCATCCGCCGCCTGAAGCTCCGCGCGTAACCGATCCCGGCAGTTGAACCGATCGGCAAACGGTTCCAGGTCGATACCCAACGGAACGATCGCGAATTGTTCCGGTCGCCCCACCCGAAACTTTCCGTTGATCTCGTCGCGTTGTTGTTGGCTGAGTACTAGTATCCGGTCCGTAGCGAGGAACGCGAGAACTCTTTCAATGAAAAGGAACAGCTTGGTTTTCAGGTTTCCATAATAGCTATGAAAAACATGCCCGTGATAAGTATGGATCAACCGGACCCGGCGAGGCCGTCCGATCAAGGTACCCGGCCGGAACCAACGATAGAGAAAACCCGCCACCCGGCCGACGGTTCCCGCCTTGGCCGTGTGGGTATGGATCACCTGGGGCCGATCGCGGCATAACAGACGATATACCTTCCAGAGCGTAACGGCATCGCCCGGCGAAAGCTCGCGGCTCATTTGTTTGATCACCACCGGCTCTACGCCATGCTGCGCGGCGAAGTAACCCATGTCCTCTTCGCCCGGCGGCACCACGCCGGTAACCAAAACCGTTTCAAATTCCGGCGCGGTTAGCCCGGCGGTCAGCCAGACCACATGCCGCGCGGGGCCCCCCATATTCAAACGAGCAATGATGCGTACGATCTTCATGGTGGGAAAACGTACGACAGACTGTTAGTCTGTCGATTCGACCTAACTAAAAATACCCGTTCAATTCATCGTGGCACGTTCGTAACTCGCCCCGACCGGCTAACCACCTGCCGTACCGGACATGACCTTCAATCATCCATCCGATAGATCGTATCCGGATCATCCTCGTGCCGGATCTCGTCGATGGTCTCGGTTTTGCCGTCACCCATGTACAGCCGGTTCGGACAGTTGATGACCACCCCCGGAACCGCACCTACGTTGCGATAGGCATGGACCACTCCTTTCGGAATGATCACCGTGTAAGGATGATCTTCGCCGGCGATCAAGGTAATCATCTGGTTGTACGTGGATCCCGGACGGCGGTCCCAAATACGCAGTTTGAAGTTCGATGGTCCAATGAAACAGAAAAGATCGGCCTGGTCCACATGTTCATGCGGACCGCGGGTAAAGCCCGGCTCGGTGATCGAGATGTAGGCCATCGTAGGATAGTACTCTTCGGCCAATTCGTCGTGGCGAAAGATCTCGGCCAGCCAGCCGCGCTCGTCCGTGAATTTCCGCAATTCGCGTACGATGACGCCATCGATCTCGCCCTCCTGGAATGGCTCAACTATTGGCGCGCTGGGCTGCATGTGGTTTTAGCTCCAAGTTATTTGCTCCGGTTTCGGCAACGAGATTCGTCGCATGTCGCAGGCTCTCGAAAGTTCCCGCGTCCGTCCACCAACCGTCCAATTCATCCCAGGTCATTGCACCGCGTTCAATGTAGGCGTTGTTTACGTCAGTGATCTCCAATTCGCCCCGACCCGACGGTTTCAAGGTGCGGATAATATCGAAGACTCCGGCATCGTAAAAATAGACCCCGATCACGGCGTAGTCTGACTGCGGTGCTGTTGGCTTTTCCTCGATCCGTAATACTTGCCTACCCTCCAACACCGGTACTCCGAATCGCTGGGGGTCAGTAACCTTTTTCAGCAAGATCTTGGCCCCGCCGCTTTGCGCGCGATAAGCCTCGGCCGCGGCGATTATATTGCCTTCGATGATGTTATCACCCAAAACAACGCAAACCGCATCGTCACCCACGTAGTGTTCGACCAGACCCAGCGCCTGTGCAATACCGCCTTCGCCCTCTTGATAGGTGTAATTCAAATGTTGCAAACCAAACGTCTTGCCATTACCCAGAAGGCGCAAAAAATCGCCCGCCGAACTCCCGCCCGTCACGATCATGATGTCAGTGATCCCCGCGTTGACCAGGGTCTGGATCGGGTAATAGACCATCGGCTGGTCATAGACCGGCAAAAGATGTTTGTTGGTTACGGCGGTCAGCGGCATAAGGCGCGACCCAAGTCCACCCGCCAGCACGATTCCCTTCATTTATCTCTCCGATCTGGCTTGAAATTGTCCCGTTGAGTTAGAGCAAAAATGTTAAGGCAAATTTGGCCCACGCCGCCGTCAAAAATCCGCGGGACTTTTTCCAAAACTTTTAGTAGAATTCGCCAAATCTGTTTGGGAATCTGACCCGCGTTTAAAGTCTAACCCAACGCTGTGGGAATTCATATTGAGGACAAGATCTCTTGTCTGGCAGAATTGTCCCAGCAGTCGAGCATCCGGCTTCAGACTCTCCTGGCAATTGCTGTCGATCAGTCTTACCTTTGAACAGCGATCGTTAAGCTGCAAATTTGACCGTCATTTCGCTAAATGAACTTTACCAGGTGGGGTGGGCCAGCGAGTGTTTTGAATCCGCATCGCTTCACCGTTAACTTGACGCAGAAAGTTGTTTGTTCAGCAGCGCCAATGTGTTTATGGGACCTAAGTGGTTTCGCGACTCAGGCCGCATAGACTAGTTCAATCCCCCAAGAACGTAGGAGAAACCATGAAACGTAGATCGATCCACCAATTGTTCACCGTCGCAGTTGCCCTGCTTGTCTTAACCATTTTTTCGGGCATCACGTTTGCCAGCACGAACCATCGTCCGCCATCACTTTGGCGCAAGATCAGCGAGTCAAACGTCCATTCTCGCGGTCAACGCCAACTTTTCCCGCAACGATATGTGACTTTCAGCTTGAACGCTGACGAACTGAAGAACACCATGGCGGAAATGCCGCGCGAGTTTTCCGCGGATTCCCGCATGCGTACCGTGATCATGTCGTTCCCGATGCCCGACGGTTCCATGATGCGGTTCCGCGTGGAAGATTCGCCCATTTTGGCAGACCATTTGGCCAGTGCCTTTCCCGGCTGGAAGACCATTCAAGGTTATGGAATTGATGACCCGTCCGCTAGCGGACGGTTTGATTGGACCAGCAAAGGATTTCACGGTTACGTTTTCACCAGCAAAGGCATTGTCTACATCGATCCTTATGCCGAGGGCGACACCGAGAATTATCTAGTTTATTACAAGCACGAGTTCGGCCGAAGCATCGAGAACGGCTTTTATTGTAGCTCGAAAGATAAGTTGAATAGCTTTTTCGGCTTCGCTGGATTGGCACCGGAAACCCAAAACTATCCCGCGGAGTTTGCCAATGGGACCAACCTCCGTACCTATCGATTGGCGATCGCAACCACGGGCGAATGGGCCCGTGGGACCGCAATGGGATCTACCGATCCGCAGACCGTAAGAACTGCTGCCTTAGCGGCTCTTACGACCAGCGTCAATCGCTTGGATGGCATCTATCGAATTGAATTGTCTGTGACCCTTCAACTCGTAAATCCGCCGATCACCAATAACGCTACCAACATTATCTTTGATGATCCGGTGACCGATCCGTACACCAACACGGACGCCATTCCGCAACTTGCGGTCAATCAAACTACGATAAACAACCGCGTTGGCGCGGCGAATTACGATGTGGGTCATCTTTACGGCACCGGCGGTGGCGGAGTCGCGTCGACCCCGTCGGTGTGTAGCGTGCAAAAGGCAGAAGGTTATTCTGCGCGGGCCGGATTTTATGGTGACCCTTTTACCGTTGATTATGCCTCGCATGAGCTCGGTCACCAGTTCGGCTCGGACCATACGTACAACAACTCTGATCCGATGGGCGCATGTACTACCCGGTCCGCGACCGATGCCTACGAAGTCGCGAGTGGCACGACAATAATGTCCTATGTGGGCATTTGCGACGCCAGAAATGTTCAGCAGTATGTGGATACGGTGGTGCCCGCCTTTCATATGCGCAGCCTAACCGTGATCCTCGCCTATCTTCAAACCGGCGAGGGGAACACTTGCGGAACGGCGGGCGCTAACAACAATGCGATCCCGACGGTCAATGCCGGGGCCAGCTTTACCGTTCCGCGCCTAACTCCATTTACATTGACGGCAACGGGCGGTGACGCTGACGCGGGAGACGTGCCGAATCTGCTGTATTCGTGGGAAGAATATGATCTGGCGCCGTCGGCAAGTGGAGCCTTAGGCACACCGGCGCAGACCTACGACGTTGATACCGACGGCATACTGCGTCCGTTGTTTCGGACATACTCGCCGGTGGCGAGCACTTCCCGGACGTTCCCGAGTCTGACATTTATTCTAAATCCGGCGACCAACAATCCGGCGGGTAGCAACAATCCCCCATTAACCTACACAGGAACTCATCCAACCGGGGCGACCGGCGCGGTTTGCGAACCAATGGTTACTTGTGTAACCGGCGAAAACCTGCCTTCGGTAACGCGCACGATGAATTTCCGCGTGGCGGTACGTGATCGCCGCGGCGGTATTCAAGATGCCGGAACCACGGTCAACGTAGTGGCTGCGGCCGGACCGTTCCGCGTGACGGCGCAAGACGCCGCCCCCGTAACTTGGGCCAGCAATTCGCAGCAAACCGTGACCTGGGATGTGGCGGGAACCACGGCGAACGGCATCAACACGGCCAACGTGAAGATCTCGCTTTCGACCGACGGCGGTCTGACCTTCCCGCTGGTGCTGGCTGCGAATAGTCCCAATGACGGTACCCAGTTGGTAACGATACCCAACAACGCGACGACCCAAGCTCGCATCAAGGTCGAAGGCGTGGGGAATATCTTCTTTGATATCAACAACGTCAACTTCACCATCACCGCCGGGGTAAATAACCGAACCATCCGCGCGGATTATGATGGTGACGGCCGATCCGATCTGTCGGTCTATCGTCCGAGTTCGGGTAATTGGTACTTACAGCGCTCGACTGCGGGCTTCGGCGCCACCAATTTCGGTTTGGCTACTGACGTGATCGCACCGGCCGATTATGACGGCGATCGCAAGGCCGATCTATCGGTTTGGCGGCCCAACAATACCGACGGCCTGCCGGATTTCTATATTCTGCGTAGTACCGATAACACCGTGTTAGGGGCTTCGTGGGGAACGACCGCCGATGTTCCGGTCGTGGCCGATTACGACGGTGACGGCAAAGCCGATCTGGCGGTCTGGCGCGCGGCCACCGGTTTCTTCTACGTGTTGCAATCGCAGACGGGTACGATCAAGGCCCTTCCGTTTGGTACGAATGGCGACAAACCGGTTCCGGGAGATTTTGACGGTGACAATAAGGCCGACTATTCGGTCTTCCGACCGTCAACCGGCACCTGGTACATCATTCGCTCGACCGATGTGGGGCTTTCGACCATCAGTTGGGGTATCGCGGGCGACATTCCGGTCTATGCCGATTACGACGGCGACCTTAAGGATGACGTTGCGGTGTGGAGACCGTCGGACGGCAATTGGTACATACTGAAATCGACGGGTGGCACAACGGCATTGCACTTTGGCGCTAACGGTGATGTCCCAGCGCCGGGCGATTTCGACGGTGACGGCAAATACGACCAAGCAGTCTTCCGTGCCGGTACCTGGTACTTGAATAATTCCACTTCGGGATTCGGCGCTGCATCATTTGGCATCGCCGGCGATATCGCGACCCCGCGGAATTATTTGCCGCAGTAAAACTCGATCAATCAACAGAGAAGCCTGCGGGGTGAAAACCGCGGGCTTTTTCTATTTGAAAGCGAGCTTAGAGCTTGACGTTGGAAGCTCCGCCTTCCGGTGGAATGGTTCGATAGTGGCCCACTACGTCTTACCATGAATCCCGCGCATCGTTCCGCCGCAAGACGGGACCGGTCCATTGTTAGTCGAGTAGAGGCCATTACTTGTTGTCTTCAATTCTTCGGGCCGGGTTCACCCGGCTTTCCGCGCTTCGCGGCGATTTGCCCCGTCGATAAGGACGGGGTGGTAGGCAATGGGCCAAAGGGCGTTTCGACGTCCTTACCGAGAAGCTGGTTGCCGCTCAGGAATCGTTCAGCGGAGAAGAGAAACTCCCAATTCTTGCGACAACAGATGGGATCACCAGGGGAATCCAGCCTTCACATCGCCAACCCATTACACCCTCAGTTTAATGTCAATCGTTTTCCGGCAAGCCGTCCGACACGTAAAACGACGGCGCGAAGGTGACTTCGGCCGTCGTTAGTTGAAAGTGAAAAACTATCTACTTAGATCCTATCGCCTGAATATCCGCCTTCAACTTTGCGATCCCCTCGTTGCCCGGCGCAACGGTTTCCAATCGGGCTAAGGCCGCAAGTGCCTTAGCGGCGTCGCCCTTCTTGGTGTAAACCACCGTCAAGTTCTGCAACGTCTGCACGTGGTTGGGATCTAACGCTAGCGAGCGGTCGAGCTCTTGGATGGCACGGTCGTAATTGGGCGGCGTGCGAAAGACGAACGTCAGCCCCAGGTCGGTGCGGACGTTAACGTCATCAGCCTTTTTCGTCAGCGCGGCGGTGTACCACTTCTCGGCCTCCTCAAAGTGGTTCGAGTCAAAGTTGGCGTTCCCCAGATGTACCACCACCTCACGGTTATCCGGTTTGATCGCGTTGGCGCGCTTCAAATAAACGATCGCGTCATCGTAGCGTTCGATCTGGTTGTACTTTTCCGCGGCGGCGATCTGCGCGTCAAAGTCGTTAGGGAACTGCTTGGCCTTTTCGATCATCGCCTGCACTTCGGGCTGCATCGCACCGCCGGTGGTGGTTCCACCCGGCGGCACGGCCGGGTGACCTTCGGGCAAACTACCGCTTTGCGCCGCGGCGCTCGGAGTTACCGACGGTACGGAAACGGTCCCGCCCTTATTGAGCGAATTCGCGATCATAAAACCCGCGATCAGGCCGGCCAAAAGGCCGATAACGCCGACTAAAATGCTCTCTTTATGCATATGAATGAAGCCCCGGCAACAGATAACTGACGCCCAAATAAGTAAAGATCACGAATAGGAACGCCACGACGGCGAAGTAGGCGGATCGCCGCCCGCGCCATCCATAAGCGATCCGCGAATGCAGAAATCCCGCGTACGTAAGCCATGCGACCAACGCCCCAACCTCTTTGGAATCCCATCCCCAGTAGCGTCCCCACGATTCATTCGCCCAGACCGCACCCGTCATCAATAAAAGCGCCAAACCTGCAAACGCAACGCCCGCGAGTTTGTACATCAATCCGTCCAAGGTATCGGCCGACGGCAATAATATGCGGAGTCGTTCGGTCTTTACCCCAAACATGACCACGAAAAACGTCCCGGCGAACGCGGTGATCAATGCCGCCAATTCGACCGGATTCGCGTTCAGGCTCAAATGCAATTGCGCGCCGTTCTCGGTCACCCACTTGTTACCGATGTCAAAAAGCTGTTGCGGTCCCAACGCGTTGATCTGCGCCTGTGGCAGGTCCTGCTGCTGCATCATCCAGACGGCGAATTTGGAAAATTGCAGCGGGCTGATGTGCGCCACCACGTTCTGCATCGTTTTTATTTGATAGACCAGCAATGCGATCCCGGCGCCCTGCACCACCAGCGCTGCGCGCAAACACCGGTTACCCCAGGTGCGCAAAGTCTCGCTTGACCGCGAACGGTAAAGTGAGAAGCAGATCACCGCGGCGATCAACAACGCCGTGGCCGCCACGATGAACCAACCGACATACGGAATGTTCGCGCGCAACGCCAATGCCATCCGCGAATCTCCGACGAAAGTTGAGGCCGTGTACGAACCAAAGGTGGAGAGTGAAAATATGCTGAACTTGCTTATGGTGGCGAACACCGAGAGCGCGAAGATGCTGCTCCAAACCGCCATCTTTTCCGGCGCCAAACCGTCCTTTAATAGATATAGGATCGCCACGGCAAAGCAGACCAGCGCGATCCCGTAGCTGAGCGACGCGATGCCCACGTGGATCGGCCGCCAATAAGAATCAAGGATCGGTGGCAGATCGATCAGTTCCGGCCCAATGAATCGTGCCAGCGTTAAGATGATCGCCGCCAGCGGTAGCGACATCGCCGCCACGATGCGGAAATGCTTGCGCCGCATGACCAGCAAGGTGGTGATGCCCGCCCCAAACGCGAACGCTAAACTAAGGTCATAAAGATTCGCAAACGGCACGTAGCGAAACACCCAGGGCATGTCCGCGACATTCGCGCCTTGCGCGTGAAAGATGCTCAACTCGCGGTCGTAGGCGGCAACCCAACGAACTAACCAGCTAGATAGATTTAGAAACACGCCCAAGGTCGCCGCCCACAGCCCCAACCGGTCGGCAAAACGAAAGGGCGCGTATAGATTCGTCAGGTAAAACACCGCGGCGATCAGATATGACGCCAGCGCCAGCATCATCAAGGCGCCATCCGAAATGAATCGCTCGCCCCCGGTGCTGATGCGCAACGCGAGCAACGCAAAGGCGCCGCTCAAGGCCAATGCCGCCGGCAAATACGAACTCCACGAAGTTGATCCCGCTGCGGGCGCTTCCGACTCTTCACCCACCAGGGTCGGTGGCTCCATTACGTGCTGACTCATAAAGATCTCTCGTTTGTCACATTCACTGCTTCTTCAATTCATCGATAAAGCGACTGAACTTCTGGCGAAATGCGTTGATGCTCCGGTTGGTGTTTCCCCCCAACACGACCTCGTACCGATCGCCGCTGACGGGCTCGATCGCCGCCCAAACTCGCTGATGCGAGAAGAAGAACACGGCGACCAGCGTTATGAATAGAATGACGAATCCGATATAAACGACCGTCGTGCCCGGGTCGCGTTGGATCGAGAGGACGTGTTGATCGGCTACTTTTTCAAAGTCGATCAATTGATAGGTGTACCCACCAACGGGGGTACCGGCGACCGGAATATTAGCCATCTGCGGACCAAACGCGTAGGCCGTTTGCGGTGTACCGCTCGCGGGTGTCACGCGCAGTACCGCGGCCGGGTTGGGGTAGTCGGACGTGTTCTCGTCCGGGTCTTCTTCGCCGATGCGGAAGTTACCGCGAAATTCAGCAAAGTCTATCCGGGTGCCATCCGGCAGGGTCGTAGCGCCGTTCCGCGGTATGGTCACATCGCTGGTCGCGCCGCCCGCGGCCGGTTTCACGCGCACGGTAATGGATCGCGCGCGCCCGACCGGCGTAAAGCTCGCTTGGAAAAAACGGTATCCGCGATAGTCGAAGGGGCGATTCAATTGGACCATTGCTTCATGTGTTCCGGTCTCGTCCCGGATAGTAAAGCGCGTGATCCAATCGATGGTATTCATAGCCGACAGCGAGCCTTGCTTCTTGATCAGCCGTTGCTGCATATCGGTGCAGATCACCTCGAACGGCAGACGCTTGGCGATCTGGCTGGTCTGGTCCAAGGCGACTACCGTGTCCAGCATTTGATCTGACGACTGTCCCGGCGCCAGTGGCATCTGTCCGGTTGCGCCCAGTTGGGCCGTGAGAAAGCCACCGGTGAAGATGGTCAGCAAACCCACATGCACGGCATAGGCACCCAACCGGTTCCACACTCCCGATTGGCCCAAAATATAGGTTCGGCCGGCCTTTTCCCGCGTCAAGATCCGCCGCCAACCAGCCTTCTTTAGGGTCTCGGTTATCCGGGCAGCAACTTCGTCCTTAGTACCGGCCATTTGCAGTTCCGCGGTCTGCTTTTGTTCACGGAGCCACCGCACCGGGACCGTCACGGTTGGTTTGGAAACAAAGGTCCAAGTTTTCGGAAAGCGATCGATCGAAGCCAATACGATATTCAACGACAGCACCGCCAACAGCGCGTTGAAATACCAGGCGTGATAAATATCGAAGAAACCCACCTTGGCATAGACCAGGCGCTGCGCGGGCGTGAGCTGTTCGAAATAGCGTTCAAAACCCTCCACGTTCTGCTGCATGATCAGCATGCCGATCAGACACGCCAAACCCAGCAGCACCAGCAACGTGACGCCTAGCCGCACCGAACACAGCAATTTCAGGAAACGTGAGAGTACCGATACCTTGGACGTGGGTTGAGCCGGTACGGTGACCGACGCCTGGCCCATTGTTTCTTCGATCGCAGACATAGGTTCTAAATTTACGAAGCACCGTTTCTTGAATAAAGTCGGGCAAGCTTGCTGGTCTTTAAGCGAAATGCGTGCCACAAACGGCATTCTCGCAAAAGCGCTTGCATTACCGAACATTTGGCCGTTCGCATCGTTGAAACCGTTGGGGGCACGGGTCAGACCATGCGGGAAAAGACGCAAACATTGTTGATTCGGACTGGGGAATAATGCGCAACTGGATAATAGCGGCGATCAGAAGATGGCGTTGTGACCGAAGTCACATCTGCAATTGCCGTTACGCGGTAAAGTTCTAGGGCGACTGTTACCCCCAACGTTTACTTACCTGATGACTGATCATGCGCCAAATAGGATCGTTCGCCTCCGTGGACTGGTCGCGGGGCTATTTCTCTGTCTCGGTCTGCTCTGTGTTTTCACGGAAAAGCCGATGGCCGAATCAGTGATGAATGCCCCGGAACCATCACCGACCCCCCGCCGGCAGAAAGCAACTTCAGCGCCGCGGGTGGACAAGTACGCCCACTTCACG
>JBDSEC010000297.1:0-6362 GCA_039920205.1 Pyrinomonadaceae bacterium | reverse complement strand
GGCATCGGCCAACGTGGTCGCCATCGGCTTTTCACAAAAGACATGTTTTCCCGCGCCCGCGGCGGCCACGGCCAGATCGGTGTGCCGCGTGTTGGGCGTAGTGACAAAGACCGCATCCGACCGATTGATCACGGCGTCTGCATCCGCAACAAATTCCGCCCGATGCAGACGGGCCAGTTTTTCTCCCGCGGCAACGTCAACATCGTGAACCGCCACCAATTCGACGCGTTCATCACGCGCCAAGATCGAAGCGTGAACGCCCCCGATATACCCGGCGCCAATGATCCCAAGTTTTATTTTTTCCATTTTTGCCTGATCTGCTTAAGCAACTAAAGTTGAGCCTGCACCGCGGCATACGCATCACGAGCGAGTTCAAACGGATCGCGCCCCCAATACTCCGGGCGAAAGATCTCGACGCTAACCACTCCGTCGTATCCGATCCGTTTGAATCCGGCGATCATTTCGCGCAAAGGAAGTATGCCCAGGCCGGGCAACAGCCGATGACTATCGTTCAGTTCGGCGCGCGGCCGGTCTTCGGCATCATTGATATGAAAAACGAACAACTTTTTCGGATCCAATTTGTCGATACTCGCCAGTTCCGAACCGCCCGCATAGAAGTGAAAACTATCCACCACCAGACCGACGCTGGGTCGATCGACCTGATCGACGATCACCGCCGCCAATTCCAAGGTCGGGACGCTGCAATCGGTTTGGCCCAGGAATTCGAAAGCTAACGAGACCTCGTGCGTTTCGGCGATCGCCGCCAATTCGTTCAAAACCCGAAAGGATTCGCTGATTATCTCTTCCTGCGAGGCTCCGGCCGTCGGCATTCGCCCGGGCACGACCACAACATACGGACAGCCGAGTTCCGCGGCAATGCGTGAAAGATATTCACACTCTTCTTTGATCGCCGCATAGGCAGCGTCGTCGCGAAAAGTAATGTGCTCGATGGAATTGATGCTATAGGGCTTCACCTTATTATCCGCAAACAGCCGTTTCAATTCGCCCGCGGTATGGATTTGCAAGTAGGTCCGCAATTTCGCGGCCCAGATCTCCAGCAGTTCAAATCCGGCGTTGGCCGCCGCTGCGATGTCCGTTTCCAAGGTGGCATGCATGGTGGTCGCGCCGTTAAAAGAAGGTTTCATTCATTGCTCCCGATGATTATTTGTACTGTCGATCAATTCTATCGCCGGTTTCGGAGTCAAAGAAACATGCCTGCGCTAGATCTAGCTTTACGGATAATAGGGCTTCCGGCTCGGCGCGAAATGCCGCCGAGGTCCGGGCGATCAATTTATTGTCGCCCACATTGAAGAAAACGTACGATTCGCTTCCGAGCAGTTCGACGACAAATACCTGGCCGGCGATTCCCTCCGACCCGGGCTCGAGCGACACGTCAATATTCTCGGCGCGGATACCTAGGTCAACCTGGTCATGACCATCAAGATCCGCTAACTGATCGGCGGTTAGTGGTAAAGAGATCTCGCCGCTAACAAATCGCCGCGCGGCGGCGTCGATCCGTCCCGGGATAAAGTTCATCCCCGGATTGCCAACGAACTCGGCCACGAATCGATTGGCCGGGTGGTGATATATCTCAAGCGGGGGCGCGAATTGTTGCAATCGTCCGCCGCGCATCACCGCAACGCGATGGGCCAGGGTCATGGCTTCGGCTTGATCGTGAGTCACATAGATCGTAGTCGTGCCCAGATCATGCTGCAATCGCTTCAATTCGCCCCGCATTTGCGTACGCAGCTTAGCGTCGAGATTCGACAGCGGTTCGTCCATCAAAAATGCGCGCGGTTCGCGGACGATTGCGCGCGCCAGCGCCACCCGCTGACGTTCGCCGCCCGAAAGCTCGCGCGGGGTTCGGTCTAGTAAAGCCGTGATACCTAACATCTTAGCAACCCGTTCGACTCGTTGACGCCGTTCCGTGTCCCTCACTTTCTTGATCCGCAGCGGATAGCCGATGTTCCGTTCGACCGTCATGTGCGGATAGAGCGCGTAATTCTGAAATACCATCGCCAGGTCGCGATGCTGGGTGGGCACATCGTTGACCCGATCGTCGCCAATGTAAATGTCCCCCGAGGTCGGTTCTTCCAGTCCAGCCAGCATCCGCAAGGTGGTCGTTTTCCCGCAACCGGATGGACCCAATAGCACAACAAATTCGCCGTTCGGGATCTCCAGGTCCAATCGATCTACGACCGCTTCACGGCCGAATCGTTTGGAAACATCTAAATATCTGACTTTCATGGAGAGCGGGTCGACGGCAAACCGGCCGAATTATCACTTTTACGGGGCTCGATTGAGTGCCCGGTGTTCTTGACCCGGGAACTTTCTAGGCGTACATAATCGTAATGAATACTGAAGACGCGGCCCGAATCATAAAGCGCAACCGCGGCCGCAAACACCGGCATCAAACAACGTGACCCATATTATTGACCACATTTAGGAACGATATTATGTACCAATTAAGTGCCCGACAGATCTTGACCATTGCCCTTTTATCCGCCGTTTTTGCGGCGGGTACCGTATTCGTCATCAGCCGGTTCAGCGGACAGGTTCAACCTAGCGGCGCCGCGGCGCCCGAGGTGTATCCCGCGGGGATCTCGGACCCGGCCACCGTGTCGGACGAGCAAAATAACATAGAGGTGTACAAAACGCTTTCACCGGGCGTGGCTTTTATCACTTCGACCATGTATCAGCGCGATATTTTCGGCGAGGTCGAAGAGGGTCAAGGATCTGGGTCCGGTTCCGTCATTGACGACCAGGGGCATATCATAACGAATTATCACGTGGTCGAGGGCGCGCAGAAATTGTCCGTCAGTTTAGGCGGCGACAAGGTTTACCCGGCTACGCTAGTGGGCGGCGATCCGGACACCGACTTGGCCGTGATCAAGATCAACGTCCCGCGGGAACAACTGACCGTCATCCCTTTCGGCAATTCGGACAACCTGATCGTGGGACAGAAAGTTTTGGCCATCGGTAATCCCTTTGGATTGGACCGAACACTGACGACGGGTGTGATCAGTGGATTGCAGCGGCCGATCCGGGCCCGCAATCAGCGCCTGATCGAAGGCGCCATCCAGACCGACGCATCCATCAACCCGGGCAATTCTGGTGGGCCGCTTTTGAACACTCGTGGTCAGATGATCGGTATCAACTCGCAGATACTTTCACCCGCCGGTGGTTCGGTTGGCGTTGGTTTCGCCGTACCCGTCAGCATTGCGCGCCGCATCATTCCGCAATTGATCCAATACGGCAAAGTGCGCCGGCCAAAGTTGGGCATCTCGCTGGTAGACGTGGCCAAGCTTACCGGGCGATTGCGCATGCCGACGGAAAACGGTGTCTTGATCAACACGATCTCGCAGGGCGGACCGGCGGAAGCCGCGGGTTTAAAAGGCACGTCGCAAACCTACGATGGGCTGATCTTGGGCGACATCATTACGGCGATCGATGGCGAACCGGTCGAGAATCAGGACGATCTCGCCCGAATTCTTGACAAGCGGCAGATCGGCAGTACGGTCCGGGTGGAGGTTTTCCGCGGTGGCGGCAAGATCACCGTGCCCGTTCGTTTGACCGAGGTTCCGGAATCACGCCGGCCCACGCGCAGAGCGGGCGAAGAGTAACGAACGGATGATCGAAATTGACGGGTTCTATTTCGCGGGCTACGGCTGGATCTGTAAAAGGTGTCAGCCGTTGCCCGTTTCCGTTGAACCGGGAAGGGCGCGGATCCACAGCGAAGGCGAGGGCGAGCAGAAGGAACTGCATTTGGCCTCGCCCGGCTTGGCAAAATGGCGCGATGCCAGCCGGCAATCGGTCTTTTGCCCGGTTTGCGGCGCGGAAGAGTGGGTCTCTAAGGCCTAGGCCGTTCCGGCGATCAGACGGCGCAATTCACCCGTGCGAGCCTCGGGTGAACCAAACTTCTCTTGATAATCGTCAAAGCTTTTCCGAATTACCATTAACGCCTCGTCACGGTCGTAGACTTCGGGGATCTGCACCTTGCGATACCCCTCGTTCGGCAACTGTTTATAGCTCAAAAAGTAATGCTTCAGACGGTCGACCAAACCCTTGGGGCAATCCGAAATATTCTCGATCTGACCATAGGCGATGTCATCCACCATCACCGCGATGATCTTGTCATCGGCCTCAACTCCGTCGATCATTCGCAAGCCGCCAATGGGCCGGGCGCGCACAATGAAATTTCCGTGCGCCAAACTTTTCTCGGTTAAGACACAGATGTCCATCGGATCGCCGTCACCACGAATACCGTCAACCCCAACTCGCTCGCTACACAATTCGCCCACCAAATCGCCACAGTAGGTCTGGGGGATGAAACCGTACGGGGTCGGACAAAGCGACGAAAATCGCTGCGGCCGGTCCACCATCAAGCGGCCTGAAGCTTTGTGCAATTCGAATTTGACGACATCGGTGGGGACGATCTCAATGAAAACATTGACGATCTCGGGGGCTTCCTCGCCCGCGGAAACCCCGTGCCAGGGATGCGCCTGGAACATCAAGCCTAGTAATTTGTGTAGGTCTTTGTCGGTATCAGCCATGGTTTTAAAAACTTTCGCTCAATTAAAAAATACTTAACCATGATGAAGCAAGAAGGACGGAATGTGAAGACGAGACCACGGAGCGTCCTAGCCCAAGGTCGGCGACTTAACGAAATGATTGGCGTGCCTCTGCCAGAGTAATTGAAAAATGGTCGTCCGCCCCGCGGTCCACCGCCAACGCCTTTCGTCGAACCGGATCTAGCCACGGCACGTTACGACGCAATACCCCCGCGGGTTGGGAACTATTCTTCTCGCCGGACGTTAGGTAAGCAACGACCACCAGGTGGCTGAGAGTTAAAAAATCGCGTGCCGCATCATCCTGATGTTCATCGGCCGCCTGGTCCATCGTCGCCCAGAGTTCGTCCTCGGTTACATCAAGGGGGACGCCAATCTCGACGATCGTATCCATCTGATCGTAGAGGATCGTATAACGCACCGGTTGCGCCACGGCGCGCCTGATCGCAGTCGGGTGAAGCAGTGGTTGCAGGCTCGAAAACACCCAGACGCCCAAGTAAACAGAGGCAATAAATACCAGAACCCTAATGCGCGTGAAACGAAATTGCCTCATCTTCAACCTTCCGGTCTTTTCTTGAGCCAGCGAGATCAAGCAAGCTCATAATTTGCGACCTGATTTAGGTCCCGCGAATTCTCGACCCGCGCGCCGCAAAAATCGGCGAGGACCGCCACAAATTCTTCCGGGCACTCTTCTTGCGGAATATGTCCGACGCCGCGAAAGACAACGAACCGAGAATTCGGGATCGCGGCGTGGAGCTTTTCACCATTGCGGATCGGGACGTCCGTGTCCAGATCGCCCCACATGATCAACGTCGGCTGTTTGATTCGGGTCGCGTCATGTTCGATCCGATCGGCGTGCCAGTGCCGCAGCGACGTCAACACGGCATGGTGTGAATTCGCCGTGCGCAAGGTACGGGTGTGACCGGCCGTGCGTTCGGGTGTCATAAGGTACCGGTTATGTGGCGCATAAACCTCGCCCAAACGCCAACGCATCAACGGTAAACAATCAAGCAACAACGGACACAATATCTCGCCCACTAACGGCAGTTCGGAAACCTTTAATAACGGTTGATTCCGCGCTTCGTCGTTTATGACGGCATCCAACATGACCAGTCGGTCGACCCGGTCCGCAAAATCCAGTGCCACCGTCGCGGCTACGGCTCCACCGTAGGAACTGCCAACCAATATGGCGCGCGAAATTCCCAGGTTATCCAGCAAGTTCACGATCATGCGCGCTTGCATGTCAATCGTGTAGGCGGCCCAACGTGGTTTTTGGGAAAATCCGAACCCGATCAGATCCGGCACGATCACCCGAAGCCCAGCGTCGGCCAAGGGTTCGATCACATCGGCCCAGATAAAGCCCGTTGCGCAAAAGCCATGGATCAACACCACCGCTGGAGCGTCTTCCTGACCGGCATCCTGATAGTGCACGCGAATGCCGTCCAGGTCGGCAAACCACGAATTTTCGGCATGCGGCAGCACGCCGGCATAATCGCGCCAATCAATGTCGCGTGGGCGACGCGCCATTTTAACCGCCAAGGCGGCACCCACCGCCGCGCCCAAACCCGCCAATAGATATCGTTTTTTCATCTGGTATATCCGGTATTTGTCTGGATCAAAAAAATAATATAGGCCGTATCGCAATAAAATCAAACAATTCCGCTCTTGGTTGGCATCATCACCCTGGGTTTGATCAGATCGGATGCGGCATCGAATTCTCCCACACCCAAGAGTTCCTCACCATGATAGAGCGCGATCCGTTCAGACGCCTGTAGATCAGTCAGGGTACCGCGC
>JBDSEC010000296.1:0-6032 GCA_039920205.1 Pyrinomonadaceae bacterium | reverse complement strand
CACAAACCGGGGAAACCAGGGATCGCACATTTACCAAGCCAACGGTAATGACCATGCCACTGCCTTCGGGTAACGGTGTCACTCTACCGCCGCCGGTTCCCGTTCTGGTCCCCGGCCCCGCGGTGGCGCCGGACGCAGCGGCGGCAAGTTTGGCTCCAACGGTTGGCGGAATTCGCGGCATTTTGGTAGAAACGCTTGAAGGCGACGTCGTAATGAGCGAGGGCTTGAACGAAGCCTACAATCCCGCATCGGGCACCAAAGTAGCGACGGCGTTAGCCGCGTTGCGAACCTTTGGCAACAACTACCGCTTCACGACGACTTTCCTAACTAAAGGTACGATAGATAAAGCGACCGGCACCCTTAACGGCGATCTTTATATGACCGGACGTGATCCCTCCTTCAATTTACAGAATGCAGTTTTTGTCGCTAACGAATTGAACCGGATGGGAATTCGTACGGTGACGGGTAATCTGGTTGTTCCGTCGCGCTTCACGGTCAATTTTGACGAGTCACCGCTCTATTCCGGTGCCGAGTTTTACGACGCCATGGATTGCACGCGGCGCTCGGCAAATGCGAAGGAAGCTTGGAATATTTATCGTTCGGTAAAGAATGATGCGTCGTTGCCGGCCGTGCCGCATGTGGCGATCATGGGCGGCATTACCGTCGATTCCCCGCCGCCGGGAGCACGTGTTCTGCTTACGCACGATTCAAGTAAATTGACCGATATCCTGAAAGTTCTGCTCTGCTATTCGAACAATTTCATGGCCGAGCGAATTGGCGAGATGGTGGGTGGACCGGCCGGCGTCAAACGCATTTTGGTCAAAGATTTCAAGGTCGATCCCGAAGAAGTGAATTTCGCAACCACCAGTGGCCTCGGGGTTAACCGGGTCAAACCGCGCGGTATGATGAAGATCTATCGGGGGCTGCGGGCCGAATTGGCGCGTTATAACATGACCCCGTCGGACATTCTGCCGGTCGCCGGGATCGACCCGGGAACTTTGCAGGGACGATTCACGGCGCCGATGTCTCGCGGCAGCGTTGTGGGCAAGACCGGCACGCTTCCGCGCACGGATAGTGGCGTCAGCGCGTTGCTCGGTCAAATGCAAACCGGGTCCGGCAAAACGTTACTGTTCGTGATCTTTAACATGCACGGCAATATCCATACCTTCCGCACGTATCAAAACGAATTGGTAACCTATATCCAGAATCAGTTTGGTGGACCCGCGCCGTTCCGGTATCAACAAACCGGTTTCACGTTGAGGTTGTCCGACACGCATGCGCAAGGAGCACGTGCCGACGAGTTCGAGCCAATGAATTAAGGGTACGACAGACTGATAGTCTGTCGATGCGTCTTCATTAACGATCCCGTTTGAATTTTACGGGTCAAGCACAAACTTTGAATCGACAGACTAACAGTCTGTCGTACATTAAAATAAGCGCCCCGGCGGCCAATGGCCTCCGGGGCGCTTTACGTTTCCGAGAGCCGGGCGTGCGGCCCCTGATCCCGAAAACGATACCGTGTTGACTCGCTGAAAGCTGTTATCGCCTGGCCGTGTTGCCTTTGCGCAGACCGCACGCATCCTGCCCAAAATCGGCCAAAACGTGTTGCCAAACAGTTTTCCTCCGGGACAACCTTGGCGGAGCGCGCAGAACGCGCCGAAGAATTGTAAAGCGAATTCCATGCCTAGTTGTTGGCGGTTGGGCAGGGCAGCGGTAAGTACATAACTGTGAGTACTTTACGGCAAAAAGGTCCAAATCGAACGAAAGGGCGAGGTCTTCAATTTATGGCCAAACTGTTACGTAAGGTAACAAGGCTAGGTAGCGAATGAAGGCGCAATTGCGCTACGGTCCCGTGCCGGCAGGCATCTTCACGAAGGGCATTCCGCGCAAAATAATTCGCTGCCGACGAGCGACCCGCTTGGGATTCAGTTTGGGATTGAAAACCCGTAACGGGCTCGGGATGACCGCGGACAGGAATGCCGCCTCTTGTTGCGACAATTCCGACGCATGCTTATTGAAATAGTATTGCGACGCGGCCTCGGCGCCGTAAATCCCGTCGCCCCATTCGATCACATTCAGATACAGTTCCAAGATCCGCGGCTTGGTCAACTCCTTTTCCATGAAATAGGTGATCGCCGCCTCACGGGCTTTGCGAATAAATGACCGCTCGCTGGAAAGATACAGATTCTTGACCAACTGCTGCGAAATGGTCGAGCCGCCACGTTTGAAGGCGGACATATCTGGCAACCAGCCGGGGTCGTTGTCGCCGTCCTTTTGCGCTTCTTTTTCGGTCTCTTTCTTACCTGCTTCCCAGGCCTTCTGGATCGCGTCGAAATCAAAGCCATTATGCGTAGCGAAATTTGTGTCTTCGCCCGCCAGCACAGCTCGCTGCAAAAAGGGGGAGATCTTGTCCAGGTTCACCCACATCTGAACCCGCTTGGGCTGTTCGCCGCGGGCCTGCGCTTCGGCTATGCGGGTATCGATCATCGACGTGCTTTCGGGGTTTTCCGTGCGGAGTTTCGAGATCGATGGGAACGTAATGAACTCGAGCAGCAGCCAAAACGCCACACCGCCCAACAACACCAGAAATATTCTGCGGATCCATTTGAACATATAGGTCAATTACGCCAACGACAACAAGATGGTCCCCAACGCCCATCCGTTATCCCCGAGTTTAACACGCGGCGTCACGGCGCAACTCACGTACCCAATGCGAATGGGCCACCCGGATCGTATTGCAATGGATCTCAACGGTATCGCGAATATCGACGGCGTAACCGCCGGACATAACCGTAACGACCGGAATACCACTGGCCCGGGCAACATCTATGACCAATTCATCGCGGGCGCGCAGGCCGTCGATCGATAATTTCAAACGGCCCAGTTTGTCGCCCGCGTAAGGATCCGCACCGGCCAGATAAAATATGATATCCGGGCGATGGTCCAAGGCCGGCGGTAAATGTTCGGTCAGCGCCGCCAGGTAATCCGCGTCACCGGTTCCGTCTGGCAGCGACACGTCGCAGGACGAGACGGCCTTGAATAACGGGTAATTCTTTTCGCCATGGAGTGACAAGGTAAACACCTCCAGGTCGCCCGCAAATATATCCGCGGTCCCGTTCCCTTGATGTACGTCACAATCGACGATCGCCGCGCGCCGGATCAGTCCTTCGTTTTGCAGTACCCGCACCGCCACCGCTACATCATTGAAGACGCAGAATCCCTCGCCGCGATCGGCAAATGCGTGATGGGTGCCACCGGCCAGATTCGAAGCAATTCCGTCGGTCAACGCGGCTCGCGCGGCGGCGATGGTGCCACCGGTAGCCAGGAACGATCTTCGCACGAGCGCCTTGGACCAGGGCAGTCCTAGCCGGCGCAACTCGCGCGGCGTCAAGGCGCCCGCCCGAAATCTTCGGACGTAATCCTCGGTGTGGACCAGTTGCAAGTTCTCAACGGACACTGCCGCCGGTTCGATCAGTTCGTCCGGCGCCAACGTTCCCTCGGAAACCAGAATATTCCGCACCAGTTCGAACTTTCGGATCGGGAATACGTGACCATCGCCGATGTCCGCGTAGTAGCGTGATGTGTAGTAAACCCGCATCGCTTTAGTACTGGATCAGGCTGCCTTCACGCTTGGCGCGCCGAACCGCCCGCCCAAAGACATAAAGCGAAATAGGCAGCAAAACTGCTAAAAACGCCAGCAACACTATGAAATCGCCGCTGGCCTGGCGAAACGATTGCCCTTCGATCAACACCCTACGAATACCATCCAATCCATAGGTGGGCGGCAACGCCTTTGAGATCATTCCGACTGCATTTCCCAACATCTCGCGCGGAAAGAACACGCCGGAAAAGAGAGCCGATCCGGCACCCAGGAAAATCCCGAACGGATCGCCCCGCTTAAACACCATGGCAAAGCTTGCCGAAAGGATGCCCAAACACGACAACACCATGGTCGTCAGGACCAGGAATAACAAGGCCAGTAAAAAACTGCCGCGAAACTGCACGTTGAAAAACAACCAGCCAAAGAAAAGATATAGTGACGAGTAGAACGTGGCCTGCACATAATCCCAAGCAGAACTGGAAATGATCACGTTGAACAGACCGATCGGCGTAAGCAGGACGCTTTCCAGCGTGCCTTGGGTCTGTTCCTGACGAATCGCATTGGCTAGCCCGGAAAACCCGGTCATGAAATAATTAAGCACCGCCAAACCGGTCAACCACGCGGCCAAGGGATCTCCCCATTGTCCGAATTGACCTTTCGTGGCTCCGGTAAAGATTCCCGCGATGAAATAGAAGGTCGTGACCACGCCGAGGATCGACACAATGCGCATGACAAATTCGAATCGGTAGCTGATCGCCAACTGAAAATCGCGCACCACGAAGGCGCGAACTCGCCGCGAAACCAGTACAGTTCGATGAAGCAATTCCACGCTCAGTTCCCTTCCTTTGGTTCGATGTCGAAAGCCGTTTTATCCAACCCTTCCAAAACGTCGAAAAGCGTGGGCCGTTCCGTTTCGATCGACAACACCGTTCCACCCGCTGTGCGAACCAATTGCAGTGCGCCATCCAAGCGCTCGTCATCCGCCATTCGCGTAAAGGTAAGTTGTATATCAGATCCGTTTTGCCCGACGATTCCGGACACCATTTTGACTTCTAACTCTTGAACTATTTCATCCCGGCGTTCGCCTGCTATACGAATGGTAACGGTCTCGGTTGGACGATGCTTCGCCCGCAATTCCGACGGGGCACCGACCGCGCGGATCGATCCATCGGCGATGATCGCGATGCGCTGGCACAACTGTTCGATCTCGGCCAAATTGTGCGACGTCAATAGGATCGATACCGGAGGATCTCCCGCGGCAAGTTGGGCGATCAAGGTCCGCATCTCTTCGGCCGCCAGCGGATCCAACGAACGCGTCGGTTCGTCCAGCAACAAGACCGGAGGTTGTGGCAACATCGCCCGCGCCACCGCCATCTTCTGTTTGTTACCCGTTGATAGTTCGGAAAATTTGCGCGTAGCCAACGGCAGCAGCTCCAGCCGCTCGAACAATTCTATTATTCGTCGCCGCGCTTGCCGGTCCGTCAAACCGTAGAGCCGCGCAAAGAACATTAGGTTTTGCTCGCAGGTTAGCCTCCAATAAAAACTTCGCTCTTCGGCCGTGGCCAGACCGATCTGCCCGCGAACGATCGCTTCGTCGTTGACCGAATCGAATCCGTTCACCCGAACGGTGCCGGTCGTGGGTTGTACCAGGGTAGCGATTATTTTGGTAAGGGTGGTCTTGCCCGCGCCGTTACGGCCGATCAGCCCCAAGATCTCGCCGCGCCGAACCGTGAGCGAAACGTCGCGCAATGCCACCACCGGGGGTTTTACTGGGCGTCGCAGAAACTTCCAGAAACGCTCTAAAGGCGGAGGAAAGACTTTGCCCAGCCGATCGATCTCGATTGCGGGTTCTGATTCAGCATGAACTATCAAAGCCATTATTGAGGGCCCTGTGTGTCAACGGTGCGATCTTGTTTGTAGCCCCGCCTTCAGGCGGAATCGTTCCCAACAAGTTCGTTCAATTTTGAGGGGCTTTTTTGTAAGCATTCCGCCTGAAGGCGGGGCTACGAACGCGGGCCACCCCTTCTTAAATAAAAAAGGCGCGGTCAAACTGAACCTAGGTTCCATTTAACTGCGCCCGCAAATTTACCTGCCTGTAGATTACTGTTCGGGCGTCGTCGAGGGCGGCGATGCCGGTCGGCCGCGCGGGAAAAGTACCGTCTTGCCACCGTCGTTGACCACCTGATATCGACGCGATCGTCGGGCGACGTTGCGGGGTGCGGATCTCCTGGCCTTTCGGGTCCGCGCGGCCACGTACTTAACCTTGCCGTGTCGCCCACGCACCGCCACGTACCGAACGCTCTTTCGGCTGTCGCGCGCCAATCGACGGCGTTCGCGACGGCTTAGATGTTTATTACTAACCAACTGTCGTCGTTCACGCCGGCTGAGTTTTCGGCCACGCGATGAATGTCGATCGCTGCGCTGACTTCGT